>JBJOPP010000225.1:0-2562 GCA_046050685.1 Bacteroidota bacterium | reverse complement strand
CGCGAAGTAGATCGTCTTATTGAATTTCAAATTCAATTCCAACTCGGAATCATTCCGCGTAAGCCCATATCTACAACGGACTCTCCAGCTCCTGGTTCCCACTTTCCATCAGGATTGGTATCTACCCATTCGAAACTGTTGTTGGTAGAAAGTGAAAGCGTGACATAAATATCTTCCGTCTCATTTCCTGTAATAACTAACGGTGTAGCAAATCCGCCAGTGACAACACAACTTCCTTGCGGAATTGGAGATGTCGCAAAAATTGGATTAGGAACCGTAGTTGCACCAGCAGGGGCTTGTCCTGATGAAACATATGGTGTTCCAAATACACTCGTTTCAAACCCCCAATATCCTTGCAAGACATCGTCGTTCACTGCTACCGTTTGAGTATTGATTAAATAATTGGTGATGTAGGTATTGAAACCCACAAAGCTCGCGACACGTCCCGTTAAATCGAATCCATTCGCCAACAAATTCACATCGAAATTTTGATACAACAATGAAGCACGAACATATTCATATGTACCTGGGGTGAATGAACTAATGGGGACCGCTACGAAAATTTCTCCCGGCGCAGCAATTCTAGCTTTAGCGAAATCTATCGCGTTAGCGCCACCCGCAGTGGTCTCAGCGGCATGATAAACAACTTCACCTGCACCTAACGCTGTGTACATGTTCGGTGTGAATTCAATATAGTGAGCAGAAATTTTGTGGAACAACGGGCTCAATGCTGCATGACCCGCGGGAACTGAAGAAGGTGCTCCCAAATTATTCAAACGCTCTTGTGTTGAATCTGTAACGATCTTAATGAACACAGTTGGCACATCCAATGAATGCGGATCATCCTTGCAGCGATCGCAAGAAACCAAAACCATCATCATTAAAACAGCAAAGAGGAAATTCGATTTTTTCATATTGGGAAAATAATACTTTTTCTGAAAATCAACTCATGTAAATCCAAGCACTTTCATAGGACTCTTGGACTTCAAAAAACTGAAGCATCTCCTGATAAAAAGAATCCCCACCAACCGTTGCGCTATCTCCAATTACAATCAGTTTCTTCCGCGCACGTGTCAATGCAACATTCATTCTGCGATAGTCTTTCAAGAATCCAATTTCATTTTCGTCGTTGCTTCGGACCAAGGAAATAATTACGACATCTGCTTCTTGTCCTTGAAAGGAATCTACTGTGTTGATGGTGACATCTTCCTCTTTGAATACCTTATCGAGCAATTCGATTTGGGCGCGATAAGGTGAAATTAATGCACACGAAAAAAACTGTTGAGCGTGCTCCTTCAACATGGAATAAATTTTCAACGCCAAATCGGCTTCGCCTTTATTCATACGAGAATTCCCTTCTGCTCCGGGCTCTTCGTTGTAGCCGGTTCCAGCAGTATCAATAAATTGAATCGGATTCAAATCTCCTTCAAGTAACCGGTGTGCAACAGAAATATCTGCGGAAAGTTTTCCTTCATAAAAATGCTTGTTGCTGAAGGCCGCAATCTGTTCATTCATTCTGTATTGCACATTCAAGAAATGAACTCCCGTATTTACGCCGGCAGCTCTTTCCATTAACGAAATTGCCAAACCTTTTTGTGCTGCTTCATTCGAAAAAATCGTTGGAGGAAGTTGCAAGTGGTCACCTGCTAAAACAATCTTATTTCCCTTCGCTATCGGTATCCAACAAGCTGGTTCTAGTGCCTGCCCTGCTTCATCAATGACAACCACATCGAACACGCGATCGCGCAGCATATCGTTCGCAGAACCCACCAGAGTTGTGCATATCACATCGGCTTGGTCTATGAGTCTATCCAACAAAAACAATTCTGTCTCGCGCGCTTCGCGCATCATTTCCTTTGCTTCTTTGAAAATTAATTTGCGTTGCTCTGCTTCTTCTCTTCCAAATGAACGCTTGTACTTACTTCCTAGCGAACGTAATTCTTTCGCTCTTCTTTTCCATTCACGAACGCGCGAATAATCCTTGTCTTCCACCAACTTCACATCGACCGTAAATGCATTGGCTTTTGAATGGACTTTAGCCGGATTTCCCAAACGCAAAACCTTCAACCCCTTCTCTCCCAATCCTTCCACCAAATGATCTACCGCAGCATTACTTGGCGCGCAACAGAGTACTTTCTTCTTCATTCTTGCAAGCTCTTGCATTGCGTGTATGAGCGTTGTGGTTTTTCCTGTTCCCGGAGGACCATGAACAACACTTACCACTAAGTCATTTACAACACCCCTTACAGCTTCGTTTTGCGAATTGTTTAAGTTTCCGTGTGCACCTTGAAATTCATTCTCGGAAATTCTTTTTTCTTCAAGGGCAATGGCATCGCGAATTTCTGCCAATCGATTGTTCTTTGCGTTGATGACATTATTCAATGCAGCAAACATTTCCTTGTATGATTTTTCATCGAAGGATACGTTCAATCCAATTTTTCCATCGTCGGTCCATTCAGGCAGTTCATCGACTCTGAATTGGATTTTCATTCTTGAATGATCAACGAAAGCGATGGTTCCCTTCAATGATTCTCCTTGATGATTTTCATGATTGGAAAACAA
>JBJOPP010000224.1:0-3242 GCA_046050685.1 Bacteroidota bacterium | reverse complement strand
CGCATCTTTCGAGTCAATGTCGAAAGACATCAAAGCGAAAGTTTCGAAAGACGCTCGTGCCGAAAAAACAAAGAATTCGTTCTTGGCAAAAATCGGAAAAGAATACAGCTTCGTATACAACCAGAAATACATCAACAAGCTTGCAGCAAAGGCTGACAGCAGCACCTATGTTGGGCAGTTGAAAGCGAGCAAGGGCTTATTGAAGAAGGTATTCTGTGAAGTTGCAGGAACGAAATATACCGTGAACGACTTCTATCAAACAATGATCACACGCAAGGGTGCAAACACGAACTTGAATCCTGTTGACTATGTGAAGCATGAGGCGAGAATGTTCGCAGAAGACAAGTTAATGCGTGAAGAAGATGCGCACTTGGAAGAGAAGTATCCAGCTTTCCGTTTATTAATGAAAGAATATCGTGAAGGAATTTTATTGTTTGAATTGACTGATCAATTGGTTTGGTCGAAAGCAGTGAAAGACACCGTTGGATTAAACAATTACTTCGAGTCGAACAAGGCGAGCTTTATGTGGCCTGACCGCGCTGAAGTAGTAATCTATACCTGCGCGAATGACGAGATTGCCAACAAACTTCGCAAGATGCTTGAGTCTGGAAAATCTCCTTCAGAGGCTGCTGCAGAATTGAATCAAGGCACACAATTGAATCTTCAAACTGAAGGTGGATTGTTCGCTCGTGAAGACCGCGAAGTGCTTGGGAAGATTAAATGGACAGAAGGGTTGAGTGTAAATGTTCCAATGAACGGACAGGTAATGGTGGTTGATATTGAAGAGTTGTTAAACAAGTCTCCAAAGAAATTATCAGAAGCTCGTGGATTGGTTACTTCAGAATACCAAAACTTCCTAGATAAGCAGTGGGTAGAAGAATTGCGCAAGACACACACCTACAAGGTTAACACAGAAGTTCTTCATTCCATCGCAAAATAAGAATGAAAGCTGCACATGTATTTATAGCAGCGATAGGTCTATTTTTCGCTACTGGCTGCGGCAACTCGGAGCCAAACGCAGTTGCTCATTTGGGAGATGCAGTTCTTACCATGGAGGAATTGCGAGAGCGTATTCCAAATAATATTTCAGCGGAAGACTCCACTGCATTGGCTCAAGAAATTATTCAATCTTGGTTGAAAGATGCATTAGTTCTTCAAGAAGCTGAAAAAATTTCCGATGAAGAAAAACTTGCTGTTGAGAGAAGAATTGAAGACTATCGGAAATCACTTCTCATTTACTCGTATGAACAGGATTGGATAAAAAAGAATATGGACACTGTCATTACAGATGACCAAATTCAAGCCTATTACGAAGCGAATAAGAGTTCAATGAAGGTAAATGAGCATTTCCTTCAACTTAAATTTTGTTCACTTCCAGAAAAATCCAAGGACCTCAAGAATATGACGACAGCTTTTGATTCTGACGACATTGCCACTTGGGAAGCGTTTTGTATTCAGTCAGGAGCAAAGCATTATTACAACTATTCAACCTACATGAATTGGGAACAGTTCGCACAGCTTATTCCGCTTGCCATTGCAGATCGTTCTCAGTTTTTAGTACAAGCAACTTCAACCCAAAAGATTAATTTCAATGGTGAAATAATTTGGTTGAAAATTGGTTCCTACCTACTTCCCGGAGATTCGTCTCCGTTGGAAATGGTTCGAAGCAATATTGCAAGTATCTTGCTGAACATACGTAAGCAAGAACTTTTGCAGAAAATGAGAAACGGCCTTTACGATCAAGCGAAGTCGGAAGGAAAATTAGAACAATAAACGAATGAAAAAAGGTGTTTTGTGGTTGGTGTTTGTTATGCTGTCTGCCTACTCTTGGGCACAGCCCGGCAAGTCCATAGATAAGATTATTGGAGGTGTAGGGGCTGAAGTTGTTCTTCTTTCCGATTTAGAAAATGCCAAATTCGAATTAACACAAGGGAAGTCTCAACTTCCAGCTGAAAAAGAGTGCGCCATTTTTGAAGACCTAATGTATCAAAAACTACTTCTCCATCAGGCGAAGGTCGATAGTGTTGAAGTGACAGACGGAGAGGTTAATGCACAGGTAGAAAAGCGTATTACGTACTTCGTAGAAATGCTGGGAAGTGTAGAGCAGTTCGAAACGTATTACGGCAAACCCATATCACAATTGAAAGTCGATTTTTTCGATATGATTCGCGATCAATTGCTTACCCAAAAGAAGCAAGACGAAATAACAAAAAATGTGAAGATCACCCCTTCACAAGTCTTAAAATATTATCAGTCACTTCCTGAAGATTCCCTTCCCCTCATTGGTGAACAAGTGCAGTATTCTCAAATCGTAATTGCGCCTTTGATTCCCGAAAGCGAGAATCAACAAGTCATTCATTTTCTTGACAGTGTGCGAAACGATATTGCGTCTGGTCGTACAAGTATGACTATTCAAGCGCGTCGTCATAGCGAGGATCCAGGTTCAAAATTTAAAGGCGGTTGTTATGACATGATTCGTAAGGGAAGTTTTGTTCCAGAATATGAATCAGCTGTTTTCACAACCGATGAAGGAAATTACTCGCCTGTGTTTAAGTCTACCTACGGCTATCATTTTGTGAAAGTGGTAGAAAAACGCGGTGAATATTACAGAGCTTGTCACATCTTAATGTCGCCGAAAATTAAAGATGAGGATTTCAATAGATGTAAGAATCAGATAGATTCTGTCTATGCTGAATTGAAAGCGAAAAAGATATCCTTTAATGCCGCCGCTGCTCGTTTCAGCACCGACGATGAAACAAAGAATCAAGCTGGAAAGATCATGAATATGCAAACGGGTGGAACACGTCACGACGTTGCGACATTGTCTGCTGAATTGAATTTGACATTATCTAAATTGAAGGAAGGAGAATTGTCTGAACCACAATTGGCGAAGCAACCCAACGGAAAGGATGCCTATGTAATTTATCAGCTCGATGCTCGTTTAGCCGCGCACAGAGCGAACATGGAGCAAGATTACGAATTGTTCCAAGCGAAAACAGAGAGCATTGAACGTCAGAGCGCCACCGACATTTGGGTAGGAAAGGCACTCAAGAAAAATTACTCATTCATGGACGATCAGTTTAAGAACTGCACGTTCCAATTCAACTGGAATAAAAAATAATACCATGACCACATTTACATCAGATGCTGAAGCGTTGGATGCGTTGAAAGAAAAATACAACGCACTGAAATTCGAGATTCAAAAGGTAATGGTTGGGCAAGACGAAGCTGTGCGCGACGTT
>JBJOPP010000223.1:0-3365 GCA_046050685.1 Bacteroidota bacterium | reverse complement strand
ACAAAGAGAAAATTTCATTTTTGGTGGAAGGACATGCGACCTTCACCACAGACGGACAACGCAACGCGTTGGTATCGGGAAACACATTTAGCATTGACCCGAATGTTGGGTTGGAGGTAGGTTATTCAAACACAATCTTTTTCAGAGCAGGTGTCGGAAACGCCCAACGCGTAAAGGATTTCGAAGAAGAGTATGTTACTTACCAGCCAAATATTGGCATAGGCATTCGCCTTCGAAAAATGTTTATTGATTACGCATTATCAGACATTGGAAATTCTTCCGATGTGCTGTACAGCAATGTCTTTTCGTTGAAGTTTGCCTTGTAATTATTCAATTATGAATCGCTCACTTTCGTGAGTGGTTTGTCCTTCCGCGTGTAACACATAAATACCCTTTGGAAGATCAAGTTCCAAAGTTTGTGTATGCATTCCCCCGGGGATGTTCCATTTCGATTCATAAACCACTTTCCCGCTAATGTCTGTAACGGTTACAACGGTTTTATCGAAGCGCTGGTTGAATGTTTGAACGTTGAATGTTCCGTTGTTTGGATTTGGAAAAACATCGAATTGTTGTTCAAAAACGTGCTCTTCCTCTGTGCTAACGATTGGCTGAACAACAATGTTTTCATCGCCAGGCAAATAGTAGGTGTAAGCAAAAAACACAATCATCATTTCATCGCCCGTTGCCTCTCCAGCTGTTACCAATTGCGGCGGACTGTTTGGGTTGAAAGGGTTTGCCGAGGTGTTGTCGTAAAAAGCTTCAGCACGAAGATTCGTGTTTTGTGGAATATGAATGAGCTGTGGGTAGTTATAGGTAAACTGCCAATTGAAGTCCCATGAAGGAATGCTGATAAGTGGCTCTGTGGCACCGCTTGGAAGTTCTGCCCAACTGCTAATGTTTCTTCCAATTAAGTGCATGTGGGGGAATGTTCCGATTAAAGTCACTTCAGCAGGAACGGTATAGGTCTCTGTGAAAGTCGCGGTCTGATTGGGCATAATGAACAAGAAGTTCTGATCCAATACACCCGGCCCGTGATTCAAAATAGGATCGTACCACACTTCGCGTGGGGTTGGATCATCGGAATAATGGAGGTTAATCGTGGTTTGATCCGACAATCCCAAAGTGCCGGCAGGATAGTGAAATTCAACAAGAAAATCGCCACCAGCTTCGAGGCGTTGTGCAAATCCAAAGGGTACCCACAAAGGCCCACCCCCTGGCGCCCATGCCGTAAGGAATTTTGCTCCGTTAACAAGGCTTCCTCCACTCGATTGGAATCCATCACCAGGGTCATTCGCGTCAAGCGCAGCTCCCGTCCCTGTAGGATCGTAAGAGATAACAACGTGGTGAACAATGCTAGCATTTCCAGGAATTACTTCAATCCCATCAATCCATCCGTCTTGAGCCAATCCGCTTGGAATAACAAAGGTTCTATAGTAGTCACTGTTTGTTGCAGGACTTGTGTAATCTGGTGTTTGATACGATTGATCTACGGAAGGCAATTGTGTATTGCTACTGTATACAGGCGCGGCAGGAGCAAGTGCTAGGTCTCCTGTTAAAGCGCCTCCAAAAATCCAATCTTCAACGGCTTGTTTTTCGGCTTGTGTTAATACGTTTTCTCCAACGAAGTGACGGTAGTTCGGATCTGCTGGCCACGGCGGCATTTGTCCGGAAGTTATTGCTCCTAAAATACTTGCTTGGCTGTTGTATGCATCGTCGTAGGTCATGAATGAAGAGGGCCCAATGCCGCCTTCGTGGTGACATTTCGTGCAATGTTCAAATAAAATGGGAGCAACGTTTTCACTCCAAGTTACTTGTGCAAAACCACTTTTTGCAACGAGTAGAACGGTAAATAGAAATACAAGTTTTTTCACGGTTGAAGATTTTAAGGTTCACTAAAACTACACAATTTTGGAGTTAGAACTGTTAATTGCAGGAAGGTTTATTGCGATTGAAATGTTTATTTCTTCAACAGACGAATGTCTTTCCAACTGAAATAGTTTTCATCTTGCATACCATGAAGCCGCTGTTGGAAATTCGGAATTTAAGTGTTGCCTTCAACAATAGAATTGTTGTGAACACCTTGTCCTATGCGCTTTTTCCGGGAAAGATAACGGCTGTTGTTGGTGAATCTGGAAGTGGAAAATCGGTAACAGCGATGTCGTTGCTTGGTCTACTTCCAACAAAAAATTTATCTTTTCCTTCCGGAGACATTTTTCTTTCGAGTGAATTAATCGGGAAGGAAAATCGAACAGTTAATCCTACCGATGAAATTCTTTCTTCATTGCGCGGAAAGAAAATTGCTGTGATTTTCCAAGAGCCTATGACGGCGTTGAATCCAGCAATGACTTGTCAACAGCAAATGGAGGAATGCCTTCAACATGAAAACAAAGAAGCGCGAAAGAGTAAAGTGCTTTCGTTGTTGGAAGAGGTTGAAATGCCAGATCCAACGGGCGCATTGAAGAAATATCCGCATGAGTTTTCGGGCGGACAGCGTCAGCGTATTATGATTGCTATGGCCTTGGCTTCAGAGCCACAATTGCTCATTGCAGACGAACCGACCACTGCTCTAGACCCTTCCGTTCAAGCGTCTATTTTAGAGCTCATAAAAAAACTGAAAAACAACCGCAGCATGTCGGTTCTTTTCATTTCACACGATTTGCATGTGGTGAAGGAAATAGCAGATTTCATTGTGGTTATGAAGTCGGGAAGTGCCGTTGAACAGGGCAACGCAGAGGAAGTGTTAAATCATCCGCAGCACGATTACACAAGAGGCCTACTTGCTTGTAGACCAACGAGAACTTCAAAGGGTAAGAGTTTGGTTACTTTAGGAAATGACCATGCTGAAAAGCAGTATTCGTTTTCCACCAATGAAAATATTTTATTGCATGTTGAAGGATTAACGAAGGTTTATCCCGGTCAAACGACACCTGCGGTGAACAGGGTTTCCTTCGACATTAAACAGGGCGAAACCCTTGGTTTAATAGGCGAAAGCGGATGTGGAAAGACATCGTTAAGCCGAATGCTTATGGGATTGTTGGCGCCAACGAGTGGAAAAGTTTCATTTGGAAATGAACCGTTAATCGGCAATAACATTTCCTTCCCGAATAAATTTCGAAGAGACATTCAAATGGTGTTTCAAGACCCGTTTGCTTCGTTAAATCCGAAGTTGAAAATTGAAGACATGCTCCTCGAACCTTTGCACATTCATAAAATTGGAAGTACAAATTCGGAACGAAAAAAGCGCGTTGAATATTTATTGAATGCCGTTGGAATGCCCACCGATAGTGCGCAGCGGTATGCACATAATTTTTCAGGCGGACAACGTCAGCGTATTGTCATTGCCCGCGCATTGGCTACCAATCCGA
>JBJOPP010000222.1:0-5452 GCA_046050685.1 Bacteroidota bacterium | reverse complement strand
GATTGGCCAGTCACGAATAATAGAAATTTTATCGGGATCCATTCGTACGCCATTTCGACCTACAAAATCACCCAGCACAGGAATTTCGTCCGCTAAAAATACGCATTTTTCAATCTTGACTCTGAGATTATTTAACTTTAATTTTTCAAGAACTTCTTCTAGTGCTTTCGAATGTACAGCTACATCCTTCGACTTTGTATATACAAAAATGTCATCGAAAAACGCTTTCGCTGTATCCATTCCGGCGAAAATCTTTTGCATAATTCGGTTAAAGGTAGCTGGAGCTCCACTTAACCCTTGGGCCATAACTGTATATTCATATTGTCCTGAAGGGAGCGAGAATGCGGTAATGTGTCTATCAGACTCACGCAAGGGAATTTGATAATATCCGCTACGGAGATCCATGGCTGTAAACCAATGACTATTCACCATTGCATCCACAATTGCTTCTCTTCTTGGTATGACCGATTGAGGTATGTTTGTTACAGCGTTAATTGCCCTGTAATCGTGAACTATTCGCCAACCTATAGGTTTCCGAATTACTAAAATTGGACTTGAGTACGGACTGGTGCTAGGTCTAATTAATCCCGCTGCTAACATTTCTTTTGTCCATTGCTCAAGCGCTTTTAACTGTTCATTTGACAATCGATAGTTTCGGCTGCTCACAGGATCCTTATTTTTTAAATCAATCGAATGCTCCACTTTGGTTTGTAAACTTTCCGTTGCTGGATTCGTCTCGCTGAATACACTCGACTTATATTTTACCAACAATTCATATAGCGGATGATCAATTAAAGTATCCCAGCCTGTATCAGTTTGTCTAGCAACTTTTTCTGTTGCTTTGAGTTGTAAGCTAAACAAATATCCATCATCTGTATTTCGCTTACATAGTTGTTCAAATTGCCTTGGGTTAATGACTCTTGTTGAGCCACTGCTACCAACAAATTCAACAACTTTATGATATGCCATGACTTCCTCGAGAGATCGCTGGGGTGCTGATATTGAGCCATCTATCCAATTTATTTCAGGATTTACGTGTTGAAGAAATGGCATTCCCAATAAAACATCTTTGTTTTCCGGTATGTTTTCTAACACAAAACAATGCGCTCGATATGCTCCAACTCCTTGAATATTTATATTC
Organism: Bacteroidota bacterium; assembly: GCA_046050685.1. Classification (GTDB taxonomy): domain Bacteria; phylum Bacteroidota; class Bacteroidia; order Flavobacteriales_D; family Sanyastnellaceae; genus CAIZGX01. Next base: position 4,311 of record JBJOPP010000222.1, on the reverse strand, counting down.
ATCTCTGCTACGCATCTTGGCACTTCTATTTTTCTCTCTCCGCCCAACGTAATTTTCAACGGACGCGAATCATATTTTGTAACTGTCAAACCACACTTCTCTGCATACTTGGTCGATATAGCGTCAAACGAACTACCGCAATCTATAAAGCACTGACCAAATTTTGGTTGCTTTGTATTGGATTGTATATCAACTCGCAAAAAAGCCATTGTATGGTCATCTGTGTGTACATTATTTGTATTTCGAATATAATTCATTCTGGTCGCGTTATTAGCGGAACAAAAATAATTTGAAACTCCGCTACGTTCTGCACGAGGATTATTAGTTTCATTAGGTACTTTGATGTTTGCCTTTTTGCATTCCGCAATGAAGGCTTTTACCTTAGAGTCACGAGTAAAGCATCCTTCCGTTTTATGGCTTAGGTTACCACATCGCAGACATCTGTTCTTTAAATTTAACGTATCAGTTTTCGATTTTTTGTTGAATTTGTCTTCAGTGTTGCGTTTTCGTTTCCCATGTTTTCCATTTTCATTTGTAGGCTCGCTGATCACATTATTTCGTGCTGCACCACTCACATTAATTCGTGACGCAAACGTGCGACCGGCTTCCAATGCATCTTTTAGTGTTGTTACATTCTGATCTTGAACGTAATCCCTATACTTGGATTTTAAACCTTTTAGATAATGGAATAGGTACATCGTATCCAATGTCTTTTCAGGGTCTTCTTTAAATTTACCCATATATTTCTCAAATTCCAGGATATATACAGAATGTTCTTTTTCCATTTCGATGTCATTAAATTTAGACACTAATTGCAACATTGTAAAATCAGTGGTCTCATTTATCATGTGTTGTTTAAACTCATTCCATGATGGACAAACTTCCATTGCCATAGCTGTTAGGGTGAAAGCTTTCGCTCGCTGATGTAGTTGAGTGTCAGGTTCGAATAGATCCATGACTTGACCTATCATCTCACGGTTTGGTTTATTCAACTTTCCAAGTACGGTTTGGTTCCTGGCTTCAGTTAATTTTAGGAACTCGGTGAGGTCAGCTGAAGGTTTTCTTTGATCGAATTTACCTTGCAGACTACTCCATCGCTTCTGTTTAACCATACTGGCTCCCATTTTTTTTTTCATCCATGCATCGAAAATTTTGAACATTTCTTCGCCTCCATTTCGCAAAGCGGAAGCAGTGTTCTTGCCTTCTGTAGATATGCTGGTTACACCTCTCTTACTTCTCAATTTTTCTATTTTCTTTCTTAGTTTCTTGATTAGTAAATCCTTCTCTTCGGTGGCGTTAACCGAAGGTGCTACCATGTTACACTTTTAAACTATTAGGAAAAGGCTAACTGTGAATTCACAGCGCCTAGTTAATTTATAGAAAATTAAAAGTCCCGGCTCGCTGGTCACCAGTCATCCAGACAAGCCTATGGTGCATTGGTATGCGGATCTATCCGGATCGACGGTAAATACACATCGATTCGTAATAGATGTGTAACATTCCCTCTCTTAAAAGAATTGTTGTTTTCAACAATTATCATTAGAATAAACAAAGTTTAAATATTTCGTCATTCATATCTTGCTGCTGGTTTCCGTTGACAATCAACATAATTGCTGAAGCCTAATGGAATTTTTCACAACAATCTACAGAGGCAATTGACTAATTTAAAACTTGGAGGTGATAGCTACATCGCTTGTATCATCATCTGAATTTTACTTGGGAATGTCTCGACTTGTGTTATCACAATTCTAATTCCTGGGAATGTCTCGACTTGTGTTATCACAATTCTAATTCCATAATTCAGAAACTTCCTGTGACGATTTCCTATGAGTTACTCCTTGGACTGGTGATTCCTTATTCGGCCATTACCCGTTATGTAAATCCCAGAGCGATTGCAGATCTCCAAGTTTCATCTTTCACAGTGTCAATCACAATTCAGTTCGGACATACACATGATGATATAAATGAGCTAATTGTTCACGGAATGCTTGCCTTTCTTGTCACTGTTATATTGTTGGACAATACTCGCAATTAAGTTCAAATCTTTGGAAAATTCCCACGTGTCATCTGCTTCGGAATAACCTAGCCATCGAATTTTATATTGTAACTTCCCTTTATATTTTCGGTCTGCTACAATTTTCTCAACTAGATATACTTCATTTCCTACAGCATCGATTAACGGAGGCATTTCACATTTTCGATTTGGATTTGGGTCCACAAACCAAGGTCTCAATTTTGAAGTATGAAATTCTGGATGGATTTGTAAGACTTCGGGCATATTTATTCGATACGTATCATTTGTTTCTGCCAAAGCTACAATCAGAAATGGTCCTATATATTTTGGTGCCAATTTCCTTTTTACTCCATCTTTTGTTAGCAGTACATGAGGTAAAGCTAAATTTTTTGTCGACAACAGTACTTTATCGCCAACTTTAAAGATTTGTTGTTTCCTGTTGCGATTATAATATTGTTGCATTTGAATCTGTGCATGTGCTAATGATTCTTGTGCTTCCATCAGATCCGCATCAAGCTTTTCTTTGAACTTAAGCGCATTCTGACGTTTCTTGTCGGACGATTTTGGCAATGCTGCTGTCACATGACTTCGCGGTGCTCGTCCTGTATCAATTTCAAACGGGGATTTTCCATGTACGGAATGAACACGTGTATTAAAAGCTTTCTCTATCACTCCCAGGTAATTTGCCCATTCGTTTTGTTTGCCTCCTACAAATGCTCGTAGATAATCTTCGACAAACTTATTAACTATCTCGGTTTGACCATCTGTATTTGGTTTGAAGGCGGAACTAATTCTTAACTTTGTTCCATGTAAGAGCATCAATTGGTCCCAGAACTTTGAAGTAAACTTTGAATCTCTATCGGAAACAATTTCTTCTGGAAGGTCGTGAATTCGCAAGAATTGTTCAAAAAATCTCTTGGCACTAACTTCCGCTGTATCTGTACCTTTTGATAGAATTAAAAATATTCGTTTGCTCAACCTACAGACGATTACCCAAATAGCATCATATCCATTGGAATTAGGGAGCTGAACTATATAGTCCATCGATATGCTAATCCACCTCTCGCTTGGTATATCCAACGGGTTTAACAATCCAGCTGGTTTGGCCTGAATTGTCTTGTTTCTTTGACACTGTTGACAATGCTTTACATAATTCCTTATAGTCGTTTTCATATTCTTCCAGTAAAATTCTCTTTCCACGTTGTAGATAGTTTTGTCTTCGCCTGAGTGGCCATTAACTACCAAATCGTGATTTTCGAAGATTATCCGGTTTAATAATTCAGCATCAACTGTTGGAACACATAATCTTTTATTTGGCGAAGCTGTAAACCACAATAATCCATTTTCATCTAATTCAAAAGGAATTATTTTCATTGGGATTAGTTTGCAATTTTGTTTCTTTCTTTTGGTTGCTTCGACATTTTCATCGACAGCATCTATTTCAAATGCAGAAAGTACTTTGCCGTTAGCATCCACTCCTGCCTTTAAACGAGCTATCATTCCAGATAAATATGCATCCTTGTAATATAGCTGCTTGCATTCATCCGGAATAGTAATATGATGATCATGTGCGTACATTGTACATAGTTCAGTGCAAATTGGACGAACAACTTGATTGAAACAAAGTGGCTCCTCCAGCAGTTGTCGCAAAAAAGTCTTCATGTCCATTATCGAGCTTGGTGTTTGTTTTTCGAATTCAGGGTGTCGCGACAATAAATCAGCTGTGGTATTAGTTGTTCCCGGGATCCATTTAAATTGTATTGGATATTCGGAGAGTTCGTCTAACCATCTCGCCATTCTGCGCGTGCATGTTGGTTGCGTTAGTAATAATTCTAAAGATTTGTGATCAGTTTCGCATATGAAGGCTTTATCCAATAAATATGGACGCCATGCTCGCAACGCGTGCAGTATTCCCATGAATTCTTTCTCGCGTACACCATAATTGATTTCACTTGAATTCAATTTACGACCATAATACGCTAATATTTTTTCTTGTCCATCCTCGAAAATATTAAAAAGGGTACCTCCAATTGCGTAATCGCTTGCATCAGTACGTATTCCAAACTTTAAATTGCTATCTGGTATACCTAATACTGGAGGATTTGCCATTGCTAGCTTCAATGCTTCAAAATTAGTTATTTGTTCTCTTGTCAAATTAATTGGTGCATTTTTTCTCGCGGTTCCTTTCGTGGCATCGTGTAAATTGGCTACTAGCACTCCATAATCCTTTATGAATTTTTGGTTGTACACGACCGTACCTAAAAATGATTTCATTTCGTGTTTGGTTTTCGGGATTG
>JBJOPP010000221.1:0-3757 GCA_046050685.1 Bacteroidota bacterium | reverse complement strand
TCGTCTTGTGTGCAAATGATAACAGGCTCTGTGCTTGTTTTCGCTTTGTTGTAACGTGCAAGTTGATCAGCAGTTAAAACGTCTTTCGGATTTTGCAATACCCCAGAAGCCGCTACAATGTGGTCTGAAGGAACAGTTAACGCCACTTCATAATTTCCGAAATCAAGCGTGAATTCACCCGATCCCAAAAACTGCTTGTGCTGCCATCCGCTGTAATCCATATAAGCCACTAGGCGCGGATAGTATTGTGCAATCGTATACAAGTAATTCTTATCGGTATCGAAATATTCGTAACCGCTTCTTCCGCCCAAACGCATACGGTCATTGATGTTGTAGTTCCAATTGATTTGGAAAGAGTATGTTTGTCCGGGTTGAATAGGCTTCGGCAAATCAATGCGCATCATGGTCTGATTCACTATGTAAGGCAAGTCTTTTCCTGCAGCATCTGCCACTTTATCTAATTTGAATCCTCCGTCGAACCACGGATACAAATCAATCAAATCGTTCGTCTGCATTTGATCGCTAATCTTCATCTGCTCAATCTTCGCGGAATTGTTATCCTTTGAATAGATGTTCTGATCTAACTGAATCCACAAGTAATACAACACATCCGGAGAGTTATTGTGGTACGTGATGGTCTCTTCACCATGAATTTTTTGAATGTCGTCGTCCAAACGAATCTTCATTTTATAATCGACTTGCTGCTGCCAATAGTCTGCTCCAGGCGCGCCGCTTGCGGTGCGATAGGTATTCGGAGTAGCCATTTCATCGGGACCCAACTGACGGAATTTATCGTTCCATGGATTCACCTGAGGTTGTGCAAAGGCATTGAAAAAGGCAACAGACAAAACGGTTGCAGAAAAAAGTTGACGAAGATTTAATTTCATAGCGACGCTAAAATACGAAAGGAGAGGGGTTTACAAGGAAAGAAATTCTTCCAATTTAGAAGCTGTTTCCAACGCCTTCGCGTGTGGATAATTGTTGTCTTGAAACTTCGAAACAGCCTGTATTCCGCGCGTGGCATTCAGCAGCCACACTTCTTGTGCATGTTGAAGGTTGGAAAGTGAGCACGTTTTTTCAGTTAAATCACTTCCTTTTTGTTGAAGGAAATCTTTCAACGCTTCTTTCATGGTGCTTGAAACACATCCGCTGGAAAGGGGAGGCGTGTACAACTGATCTTCTTCCATCCACACCAAAGAACTCCATGTTCCTTCAGCAATTTCATTTTTAGTATTTGGAAGGAGACATTCTTGCCAATCCTTTTCTTTCGCTTCCATTGCCGTGAAGACATAAGGCAAGGCGTTCAGCGATTTAATGTGTGAAAACGAATGCGCATGCAAAACGGTTCGTTCAGAAAGTCCCACTTCATTCAACAAAGAAAAATAAGAACCGAACGATTGTTCGGTCACTTCAATCAGAAAACGCATTTCGTTTTGAAGAGGAGTATATCGACCTTCTCCCGATCTGAAGAATGTTACACGAGCAATTCCAGATTCAATTTTATTTAATTGAAAGGTTTGTCGAACGAGCGTCTCTAATTCTGATAATGAAAATGTTGAAGGTTCAAACTTAAAGAGATTGTTTGAGGCTTGAATTCGATTGAGATGATACTTGAAAAGGGGAATGCGGTTGTGTTCGAAACGAATGGTTTCGAAAAATCCGTCGCCGTAGCGAAAGGCGCGATTGGTTCGAACATCGAGAAGAAGTTCAGATTCCTCTATGAATTTTCCGTTCGAACAGACCAACATCTTAAAGCGCTTTTACGTATTCCAACAAGTCGCCGTTCTTTTCCATTTGAATTCCGCGAACTCCTGCAGCATTCGCGCAATGAACATCGCGGTCGCGATCTCCAATCATAACACTGGCATCTTTGTCGAATTTATATTTCGCACAAGCGCGTTCTACCCAAAGGCCTGCGGGCTTGCGTGAGAGCGAGTTGCAGACATCGGGATGATGAATTGAATAAAAGAACTCTAGAATTTCAACATTGTTTTTTTTGCATTCCGATTGGAAGAAATCGTGAATGCGATCTACTTCTTCCTTGGTGTAAAGTCCGCGAGAAATTCCTGCTTGATTCGTCACAACCACCAATTCGAATCCTTTGGAAACGGCTAGCTGCAGAGCTTCCATGACCGTAGGAAGAATTACGAATTCGTCGAGCGAATAGGTGTAATCTCCAGGATCATGATTAATAACGCCATCTCTGTCTAGGAACAGTGCTTTTCTCATGTTACATTTTTTTGAGGGTGCGAAGAGTAAGTATTAAAGCGAGTATCGTGAACAACGCACCAAGCATAAAGGCAGCACCTGGAAAGCTTACAACGGCATCTTTACTTGCGAAATACGAATATGTTTGTGTCATGATAAGCGGACCAACAAACGCCGTAATACTTACCATGGAAGAAAGTGAGCCTTGCATTTCACCTTGTTCATTCAAGGGTACTTTGTTGCTCATGTATCCTTGTAATGATGGAGTTGAAATTCCACCAACACAATACGGAATAAGAATCAGGTACATCATCCATCCCGCATTCGCGAACGAAAACAAGATTAAACCCACTGCCGCGAATGCCATTCCGATCACAATCGATTTCGTTGGTCCCCAAACTCTGTTCGTATAACGAATCAATCCGCCTTGGACCAACGAGATAAGCACGCCAACAGCTCCTAATGAATATCCAACGTCTGCGTTGTCCCAATGAAACTGAGCCTTCCCGAAGAACGACCACGTGCTCTGAATGGCAAAACTGCCAAGATATAAAAAGAAGAAAGCGACAATCAATCCCATCATTCCCTTGTATTGACCTAGTCGCTTTATACTGGTAAACGGGTTCACCCGTTTCCAATCGAAGCTTCTTCTGTTTTCAATCGGATGCGATTCAGGAAGGATAAATAACCCGTAGGCGAAATTCAATAAGGATAATATGGCGGCTGCATAAAACGGAAATCGCTCACCCATATTCCCCAACAAGCCGCCAATAACAGGCCCGAGAATAAATCCCAATCCAAAGGCTGCGCCCAACATCCCGAAGTTCTGCGCGCGCTTCTCGGGCGTTGATACATCTGCAATGTAAGCCGTGGCCACCGTGAAACTCGCCCCCATAATTCCACTTAAAATACGGCCAATAAATAAGAGCGTAATGTTCGGCGCAACGGCCATTAGCAAATAATCGAGGCCAAGACCTAGAAGTGAAATAAGAATAATCGGACGTCTTCCGTAAGAGTCGCTCAACGCGCCCATCATCGGAGAAAAGAAGAATTGCATAAAGGCGTAAACGCCTATCAACCATCCGCCCCACGTGGCCGCTTCCGTTATGGTAGAGTGGGTGAGTGAAGCTATAAGATCGGGAAGGACCGGAATAATAATTCCTAATCCAATCACATCAATTAAGATGGTAATAAAAATGAATACCATTCCTGGCTGTCTCGCTTTCAACATATCGAATGCAAGATTACGAAAGATCTATTTCAATCGAGCAGTCTTCAAGTAGTTTCCGATAAATGCTTTTCCTGTAAAGCCAAAATCGGCAACCGCAAGGAACATCATCTCTTCGTTACTTGTATTCTGCGACTGGTGCATAGACCATCTTGGAATGAATACAATGCTTCCCGGCTGAACAGGTACGGTAACGTCATCTATTACAACTTGTCCAGTTCCTTTGAAGAAAACAAATACCGTCTCATGCGCATGCTTGTGCAACTCGTTGTTCTTATTCGGAGAGACACGAACAATACGCGGATCAAGGACTTCCAACGG
>JBJOPP010000220.1:0-5154 GCA_046050685.1 Bacteroidota bacterium | reverse complement strand
CGAAATTCCATCAACTCTTCCGAATTGAATATGAGTGCGCTCAATTGCGGTTATGATAATTGTCAATGAACTATGTAATTGGAAAATCGAAGATTTTATTCCTACTTCGTAATTGGAAAATCGGAGATTTTATTCCTACGATGTAATTGGAACTGCGTTGCTTGCTCAGAGCTGTCATTACGATTTGTAGTGTTCATTCAACATTTCCTACATCTGTCCGTCTGGCCGGTTATATACTACGGTCATTTTTTTTTCAAAAGCTGGAGTAGAAATTTCGAATTCCCAAGATTTGTCAATTGTCGGAAGTGCTTTTTTAGAATGGTCTAAAAACCTAAACCAACCCCTTGTCTCCTCTGTTATCTTAAAGCTCTGGTTGTTGTCACAAAATACGTCTAAGCAAATATTGTCAGTGACATAGTGGTCCTCTTTATATCCATGCATTGATATAATTTCTGTCCACTGAATCGATTGTACACCCTCGTTTGTTTTTATTGAAAAGCCTAAGTCGCTGAAGGTGAAAATACCGTTATCTGTGTAAATTTCTTTAAAATTCTTTTCGTTTTGATCTTTATAACCTGTGATATTTTGGTCAGAAATCTCAACTCTTCTGATGGTTGATCTGAAGAATTTTACAATGAAAAAGATTGTTCCGCCACCAAAAAAGATAGTCCCAACCCAACTAAATGCCAAGCCTCTTGAAATACCCCAAGCAGATAAACTGGTCATCAGAAGTCCAATTAATACGTTTCTTCTTGCTGTCATTTTCCGTGAGTTATTCTAATGACCTTGCTATCTCGAGCGTCAATAATAATTGAAAACGTCCCGCCCTTCATACCCGAAGGAAGTGTTCCTTCAATTAACCAATAATTGTCTTTGAAGTAAATTTCGTAAGGTCGTTGATTCCGTATGTTTTCTTTGCCGTAAATACTGAAGAGTATTGGTTCGGCTACATTTATTGCAGTTACACTGTCTTTGATAATTGCTGTATTGTTGTGAATTAAGTTGTGCTTTGAGCTATCGACAAGGGAAGATTGAAGTTCCTGCTCTGCTTGAACTTGTGAAGTTGTCGGTTTAAATTCTTTCACATTATTACAGGTGTCACTTTCGAAAACAACCATGTCTTGAGCGTGCTTTCTTTCTGAGTCATTTCAACTAACTAGAAATAATATGATCAATGTTAAGATTGTTTGTCTTATCATAAATGCAGCAGATGCCAATCTTTTGTTAGGCGAATTATAAATCATCCCAGGTTATCTCATTAATAATTTTTGATTCATCCCAACTCCAACAAAATGGAGTGTTCTTGTCAGCGTAAAATCCTTCTAGGTCTAGTACTTTGACCATTTCTGTAACTTCTTTTTCATTTCCGTGAATACAGAAAAAACGTTGGTCAAAATCTTGAACGATTTTTAAATTAATTTCAATTAATTCAATTCGAGCTTCAGAGGGAAGCACGCTTACATTATTTAATAAATCGGAAATTTTATACTTTATTTTATTGGTTTCTATAAGGGATGAAACCGATATTTCACTGAACCCGCAATCCGATAAGTGTTCAAATATTCTCTTGAGAGTAATAGGACAAATATCATCAACAAAAGCAGGAATAACTGTGTCTTCGTTTTTGTCTAAAAAGTTTTTTAGTTTTTCATATTCATCTCTATCAGCTTTCCTTCGCTCTGTATGAAAAAAGGCTAAACTCCTATCCAAGCTATTAATATCTTCAATGCCAGTTATTTTGATTACTTCATTCCACGAAAGTGTTGTAAAGTGATTAACTATTTCAGAATCAGTAGGAAATCTATCATCAGGAATAATATAGCCTTCTTTCGCTTTTAGAAAAGAGTTGAATGCAACAAAACAACAAGGGAAGTGGTCCTCCATAATTAACTCTATATCATTATTCTTAACTAGCTCTAGAGTTTCGGGAGATAATAATGGAATTGTATGAACCATGTTTGTTTATTGTGACTATTTATTTTTTCAGCAGTACAAACCTATACAAAACATTACATCATAGTATGATAAAAGAATGTAGTTTGTGCAAACTTAAAAGGACTTCAATTCTGTTTTCAATTCTCACCAGATTTCACCAATTCTCTCATTTCCAAAAATCATTGTAGTCTAATACCCATTTCACTATTAATTCAACCAATCGGTCAACGGTTTTAGGTCTTTTAGAGGTAAGCCCAGAGAATCTGGAATTCTCGCTAATTCAGTAGAATCACACTCGAGTTTGAACACCCAATTGCTCCAAGGAGCATCGTATAAATATTCGTAAGAATAGACGTTATAACGGCTTTTTGCGTTCTTTCCTTTCTGACCAATAATCAAATATTTTTTATTTATCGCAATTTGGTCTATCTGCCCCCGCTGCAATTGATACATGTCCGTGTCTTCTTCAAAACGAATCACTCCTCCCACACGCCACTTGCTTTCTTCGAACTCTTTATACAATACCACCCTTGGGTCAATCAATTTTGAATTCTTTACTCCACTTAGAGGATAAGAACTTAAGCATGAGCTCATTGAAATAATTACAAAAACAAATAATAAGTTGGTCAGAGAGTACTTACTTCGAGCTGAAATCAATGTTGTCTTCATCATTAATGATTTTCATATTCATCCCTGACGGGCCTTTAAAAGTACTTCAATTCCGATTTAATTTCTCGCCAGGTTTCACCAATTCTCTCCTTTCCAAAAATCATTGTTGTCTAATCGCCAGTGTTATCAGGCGCTTGTGGGCATTATCGAGAAATGGAGTGGGAGTGGTGGGGTGGAAAAATACGTCGAAAGACGTAGGAACTTCGTAATTAGAAAACCGAAGGTTTTATTCCTACGATGTAATTAGAACTTCGTTGCTAAATCGTCGAAGACCCTCGCAACGCAGTTGCCCTCGTTTCAAAGAAACCCTCGCATCGCAATATGCCCTCGCATAGCAATATGCCCTCGCAACGCCCGAAGGGCTCAATACTTCCTCCATTCTTTCTCTAACCCAACACAAAACGCATTCATGTTTTCTTTTTGGAGGGCAGTGCAGTTCTTAACGTTTGATTTAAGCAGTTGAATGTAGCTCTTCACAATGGTTCGCTTGTCGTTTTCTTCGGCAACAATGCTAAACTCAAGAATCACAATTTTCGTCCAAGTCATTAAATCTTCTCGCGTGAAACAAGAACTGTTGTCGAAATAGGCAATGAATTCAGCGGTGTGTTGTTCTACATATTCTTTTCCAACAGATCCCAACGCTTCTGAATAAAAGCCATCCGATTTTTCATATGATTTTGTGACCACCTTGAAATAGAAGGCTCGTGAACTCTGATTTCGGGCCTGCAAACTGTCTAACAATGCAAGTGCTTCGTTGTCGTTTTCTAAACTCCATTCACGATTGAAATAAATGTTTCTGGCAAGTTCCGAAATGTCTTTGTCCGTTACCATTGCATTGAAGTTGCAAGGATCAAATGCTTCAATCGTTTGCCCCGATAAGCCATTCATAGCACTCAATCCTAAAAGGATAGATAACAAAGTAGTTCGCAGTGCCGACATCTTATTTCCCTTTATACAAGGTTAAAAAATATTACTGAGTTAAAATTATGAATCCCGATAGCTATCGGGACGAATTATGGAATAGGAATTACGAAGTAGGAATAAAATCTTCGATTTTCCCATTACGAAGTTCCAATTACACCGTTCTCACAATCCCTCGTTCAAGAACATAACGTTCTTGACTTTCCGGACAAACAGCTTCGCCATTCGCATGGAAATGAAGCTTGTGACCGAACTTACTCATCCAGCCGGTTTGGCGCGCAGGATTCCCCACCACTAAAGCATAAGCAGGAACTTCTTTTGTGACTACAGCACCAGCGCCAATGAACGCGTATTCGCCAATTTCATAGCCGCAAACTATAGTGGCATTCGCACCAATACTTGCGCCCTTGCGGACAATGGTCTTGCGGTATTCGTCTTTGCGAGCAACCGCACTACGCGGATTAATCACATTCGTGAAGACACACGATGGTCCCAAGAACACATCGTCTTCACATTCAACGCCCGTGTAGATACTGACGTTGTTCTGAACCTTCACGTTATTGCCCAACGTAACGCCTGGACTTACAACCACATTCTGTCCCAAGTTGCAGTTCTCACCCAAGACACAATTCGACATCACATGCGTGAAATGCCAAATCTTTGTGCCTTTTCCAATGGTACAGCCTTCGTCAATAAACGAAGATTCATGTGCGAAGTATTCCTTTTCCATTATCGTGAGTATTTCTCGAAATTCTTGTGTTCTACTTTATTCAACTCTTCAGTAGTTAACGACTTGAAGTAATCGTAAGTGATCTTCAATCCTTCGCTGCGATGAACTTTCGGCTCCCAACCCAAAATGCTTTGCGCCAAGGTAATGTCTGGTCTGCGCTGCTTCGGATCGTCGGTAGGTAAGGGGTTGAACACAATCTTCTGATCGGTTCCGGTTAACTTAATAATCTCCTTCGCGAAATCTAAAATGGTAATCTCATCCGGATTTCCAACATTCACAGGCTGAGCGTAATCGCTCATCAACAAACGATAAATTCCTTCCACCAAATCATCTACATAACAAAATGAACGCGTCTGAGACCCGTCGCCGAACACCGTTAAATCTTCCCCACGAATAGCCTGACCAATAAACGCCGGCAATACACGTCCGTCGTTCAGACGCATGCGCGGTCCATAGGTGTTGAAGATGCGGACAATGCGCGTTTCAACGCCATGATACGTATGATACGCCATGGTTATTGCCTCTTGAAAACGCTTCGCTTCGTCGTAAACACCGCGTGGTCCAACAGGATTCACATGTCCCCAATAACTCTCTGTTTGTGGATGAACCAACGGATCCCCGTAAACCTCACTGGTTGAAGCCACAATGATGCGCGCATTCTTTTCACGCGCTAACCCCAAACAATTGTGTGTTCCCAACGAACCTACTTTCAAGGTTTGAATCGGAATCTTCAAGTAATCGATAGGAGAGGCCGGGGAAGCGAAATGCACGATGTAATCGAGCTTTCCGGGAATATGAATGAAATTCGAAACGTCGTGATTGTAAAACGTGAAGTGCTCGTTCGGAAACAAGTGCTCAATGTTTTTCAAATCACCTGTAATCAGATTGTCCATTCCAAT
>JBJOPP010000219.1:0-3942 GCA_046050685.1 Bacteroidota bacterium | reverse complement strand
TGTTAAAAGCGCATTTTCATTTTTACGCCAAGTTCAAATACTATTTGAAGCTTCGAAAGAGTGAAGAAAAATTCTGGAAAACACCAAACTTATGCGGCCAATATCAAGGCAGCATCTTGGTTTCCTTCTTTTTGAAGCATAAGCATAATTTTCATCAATTAGATTCTAAACTATTTTCCGAATAAAATCGGAAAAACATGTTTTCATTTATTCGAAGAGCACCACTCGTGTTGCCCTGCCTATTCTTTGTGCTTGGAATTCTCTTGCAATTTGAATGCGAATTTCAAACAGCTTGGCATAATCTAACAATGCTTGTTTGCGCTGCTGCTTTTATACTTTGTATTTATAAGAAAGCTCTACCGTCTATTCAAGTTTATTTCTTGCTATGGATTTCATTCTCCGGCGGAATTACTACGGCTGGTTCATTTCAAAATAAAACAAAAAAAAATCCGACCAACTCTATTTACTTGAAATTTCAAATTGAAAAAAAACTGAAAAACAATCAGTTTATCGCTGGCGATCAATCACAACAATTTTTGGTTGGATTTGACAAATCAGACTCTATTCAATGCGGGCAAACCATAGAAGCCATAGGTGAATTTCAAGCAATAGCACTACCAAAACTTCCCTGGAATTTCAATCAAAAAAAACAAATGCTTTCAAACGGAATTACGCATGAATTCAAAGTCCGTGAAATAAAAAGCATTACCCATTCTAACGACATTGGCTTCGCATATCTTCCTCAAAACATTCAATATAAACTACAACACAAAATAACCACTGCCTTTCCTGACACTTCAACATCCGCAATACTTTCAGCATTGCTTTTAGGAGAAACCACTTTACTTACAAAGGAAATCTCTTCAGACTATTCCGTTGCCGGGGTTGTTCACATCCTAGCAGTATCTGGAATGCATGTCGCACTTATTTACGAACTCATTCTCTTATTGCTTAAGCTATTCCTTCGAAAAAAAAGAAAGTGGTTAACCTTTACAATTGCCATGACATTGCTGTGGAGCTATGGCGCAATTACTGGATTTTCGGCCAGTGTAGTTCGGGCTTGTTGCATGTTCTCCTTCTTTGTGATTTCAGATTGTTTTCTTTTGCCGCGCAATACTGGGAATACCATTGCGGGATCAACTATTCTCATTCTATTCTTTCAGCCTTTTCTCATTTACAACCTAGGTTTTCTTCTTTCTATTACCGCTGTTCTAGGAATCGTAATCATTCATCCAATGATTATTAAGCGGCTTTATACTGAAAACAAAATTCTATATTATCTGGCCACATCTGCTAGCATAACCCTGTCTGCTCAACTTGCTACACTCCCTTTAACCCTTTACATTTTCCATTCATTTCCGACATACTTTCTTATTGCAAATCTCATTTTAGTTCCATGGTCCACACTCATTCTTTATTTAGGAATTGCGTTTTTATTTCTTTCGGAAATACCATTTCTCGGCGAGTTGATTGTCTTTATCTTGAAGATGACTACACAAGGAATGAATGACCTTATTCATCTCATTCAGTATTTACCACATGCACAACTTTCGAAAATCCCCTTCAATTTTGAACAAGCCATACTTGCATATGTCTTACTCATTTGCATTGGGCTCTTTGTAATTTTTAAGTATTCATTTTTCATTCATGCAACTGGTGTCGCAACACTCCTAATTATTGGCTATTCATACGCAGTCGCCCGTCCGGTTGGATATTTATTCACGCATTATCAATCCAATTTATTGCTTCTTGGAAATGAAAAGGAACTCATTCTCGCTTGTGATAACGATACGATTTCTTCGCAGTACATTGAAAAACTTAACTCGTGGAAATGTCAGCAAAATCGGACCAACCATGTCATTCACAAAGTCGATTTTCCAACTTCTGTAATTTGGCACGAGTGCGAAAACACACGCTCTCTTTCTTTATTTCATGGGAGAAATAAACACAATATTATTCTTCTTGAAGACGAGATGAAAAAGCAAAAAATAGATTCGCTCAAGCACGAAGATTTTTTAAATAAAAAAATACTGTTCGGGAAAGGTGTGTCCCGCAAAAAGAGAGAGTATTTGACCGCTATGTTTCAACGTAATAACATCCCTTATCAAAACATACAAAGCGAACCATTCATCTTAAAATACTAATACCTTTGTCACATGAGTCATGAATTGTATCTCACAGAATGTCCTCGGGATGCCATGCAAGGCATTCGCGAATTCATTCCAACAGAAAAAAAAGTTGAATACCTGAATCACTTGTTAACGCTGGGGTTCAACCGTTTAGACTTTGGGTCTTTCGTCAGTGAAAAGGCAATTCCGCAGTTGAAAGACACGCGTAAAGTCCTTAACCAATTGATCGAGAGTCAGACTAAACTGTTGGCAATAGTTGCCAATGAGCGCGGAGCAGAAGATGCTTTAAATTTCGAACGAATTGATTTCATTGGTTACCCGTTTTCCATCAATAACACCTTTCAACTTCGTAATACTGGAAAGACTATTGAAGAAAGTCTTGGTATTCTTGAATCCATTCAAACCAAGGTCGATTCCAAGAATAAAAAACTAGTGGTATACTTAAGCATGGCCTTTGGAAATCCATATGACGAATTTTGGAATGAAGAATTAGCGACTTCCTTTGCACAGCGATTGGTAAATGATTTTGGCGTTACTGAAATAATGATGTCAGATACCATTGGAAGCGCTACTCCTTCAAGTATTAAAAACCTTTTCGAAGCATCAAAATCACTTTCAAATTGTCACATTGGGGCGCACTTGCATTCCAGATTCGACAACGCAATGGAAAAAATTCAGTCGGCTTATGACAGCGGGTGCAGACGATTCGACGGAGCATTTGGTGGGTTCGGAGGCTGCCCAATGGCCAAAGATGATTTAGTTGGAAATATGCCTACAGAGCTTTTGTTATTATTTTCTGAAACCAAACTAAACGAAACGCTGATCTCTTCCGAATTGATTAACCGGACACTCGACCTTTCAAGCAAAACAATGAATCCTTAAGGAACTCTCGTTCCGCGAGCGGCTTCCCAAAGAATGAAATAATCCTGCAGTGAAAGTTCGATTTCTAACGACTTTTTAATCTCTTCAATTCTTTCGAGTTTGGAAGTGCCAATTATTGCTGAAGAAATAACGGGATGTTTTAGAACCCACGCCACCGCGATACACGATGAGGTGCAATCGTATTTATCAGCAAGCCTTTGAAGAGCTTCCTTTAAGCCGTCTGTAGCGTTTTCTAAATTTAAAATTGGGGAATATGCGGAAACTACTAGCGAATGGGAGGCATAAGATTCCATGTTTCCATTTTCCATCGCTCCAAAATCAGACAGCGAAAATGAAATTTGATTATGATCTATTGAAATAAATTTGTTTAACCAATCGACGTGGCTTGGAAGGAAGTTGGAAACACCAAAGGATTTAATTTTCCCTTCTTTCAATAGTTTTGAAATGGCCTCTGCTATTTGTTCTCCTTCGATTAGTGGAGAAGGTCTGTGAAGAAGCAGCACATCAAGATAATCCGTTTGAAGATCTCGCAAGGACTGTTCAATACAGCCAATGATATGCTCGCTTGAGTAATTATAATGTTTCACATTGTTCTGACGAACGCTTGAAGGGTTTTCAATGCCCATTTTAGAAATGAGCGTTAATTCAGAACGTTGCCGTTGAAGATGTCTTAAAGCTGCACCAAATTCACGTTCACACGAATAATCGCCATAAAGATTTGCGAGGTCGAACTCATTCACTCCACAATCCATCCATTTGATTATCGCATCAGCATATTCATTTGAGGACATTTTAGCTCCCCAACTTCCCCAGCGCATGGTACCAGCCACGAGTTTTTTCATCATAGTACAAGATAAGACAAAAAAAAGTGGGGTCAATGACCCCACTCTCTTTCTTGAATAATTCTATTATTTCTTTTTGAAGTATAGAC
>JBJOPP010000218.1:0-3088 GCA_046050685.1 Bacteroidota bacterium | reverse complement strand
GTGGATTCGCTGCACGCATTGAAGAAATGCAAAAGGCTCAACAAGCGAAGTTGGATGCCAACAAAAAGAAATTGAAAAAGTAAAACGTCAAACATCTAATAAATCAAATGAAAAAAAATCTCATTCTCGCACTAACGGTGCTCATGATGATCCCAAGCGCAATGTTCGCTACGGAAGGCATGTGGGTGGTGGCTATGTTGAATAAAATTAACGAAGCTGAAATGCAAGGTCTTGGATTAAAACTTTCCAAAGACGACATCTACAACATTAACCAAGCGTCTTTGAAAGACGCGATTGTTCGCTTCGGCGCAGGTTTCTGCACAGGAGAGATTGTGAGTGACAAAGGACTTGTATTCACCAATCACCACTGTGCTTACGATGCAATTCAATCTTCTTCAACATTAGAGAACAACATTCTTCAAAACGGATTTTGTGCAAAGTCGTTGGATCAAGAGATTCCAATTCCAGGCTTAACACTTTCTTTCTTGGTTCGTGTTGAAGATGTAACTGAAAGTGTATTGGGCGCTGTGAATGCGAACATGACTGAAGCGGAACGCGATGCTGCAATTATGGCTCGCAACAAAGAATTAGTGAAGGCTGCGAACGAAAGCGGACTATACAATTCTGAAGTGAAGACATTTTATGCTGGCAACGAATTCTATTTGTTCGTTTATCAAACGTATCGCGACATTCGCTTGGTAGGTAACCCACCAGAAAGCGTTGGTAAATTCGGTGGTGATACTGACAACTGGATGTGGCCTCGTCACACCGGTGACTTCAGCATGTTGCGCATTTATGCAGGTGCTGAAAACAAGCCTGCTGATTACAGCAAGGACAACACGCCTTTGAAGCCTAAGCATTTCTTCCCTATTAACATGGGTGGTGTGAAGCAAGGTGATTTCGCAATGATCATGGGATATCCTGCGAGAACTTCTCGTTACTTGACTTCTTACGGTGTTGAGCAAGCTGTTGACGTTCAAAATCCAATTTTGGTTGAATGTTTCGGATTGAAATTAGAGACTTGGAAGAAGAACATGGATGCGAACGAAGGTGTTCGTTTGATGTATGCTGCAAAGTATGCGAGCACTGCTAACTCTTGGAAATACTACATTGGACAAACACGCGGATTGAAGCGTTTAGATGTTGAAGGAAAGAAAGCTACTACTGAAGCTGGCTTCACGAAGTGGTTAACTTCTAATTCAACGGCTAACGAGAAATACGGCAAAGCACTTCCAATGTTGCAAGACTTTTATTCTTCAACCAACGAAACGCAAAAAGCATTTTTGTATGCTCGCTTAACCGGAATGGGTGGTGCTGAGTTTATGAGCTTGGCTTCTGAATTTCAAAACACTTTCTCCAAGTACTTTGCTGAAACAGATGCAACGAAGAAGCAAGCCATGCTTGATGGATTCAAAGCTTCGGCTGAGGCGTTTTATGTGGAATACAATATGCAAACAGACAAAGATGTGTTTGTTGCATTAACGAACTTGTATCGCAATCGCATTGCTGCAACTGCTCGTCCTTCTTGGCATGCAGTGCTTGACACAAAATTCAAAGGAAACGTGCAAGCGTATGCAGACAAACTTTTTGCTACATCTGTAATTGTAGACAAAACCAAATTGATGAACTTCTTAGCGAAGCCAAATCAAAAAGTTTTCGAAAAAGACATGGCTGTAGCAACTGCGAAGAGTGCAGGTGAATTCGGTGATGCTTTAGGCAAGCTTATTCCTCGTGAGAAAATGTCAAAAGGACAACGTCAGTTTGTTGCTGGACTTCGTGAAATGAATCCGGGCAAGCAATATGCACCTGATGCAAACAGCACCATGCGTATCACCTACGGACAAGTGAAAGACTACACTCCGGCAGACGCTGTTCATTATGATTTCTACACAACAGCTGCAGGAATTATGGAGAAGCGTGACAACAGCAATCCAGAGTTCGTTGTACCTGAAGCGTTGGCTCAGAAAATTCAAAATAAAGATTTCGGTCGTTATGCAAATGAGAAAGGTGAATTACCTACTTGTTTCATTGCCGACTTGGACATCACCGGTGGTAACAGCGGAAGCCCAGTTTTAGATGCAAAAGGTCAAATGATCGGCATTGCCTTCGACGGTAACTGGGAAGCTATGAGCGGAGACATTGCATACGAACCAGAATTGCAACGCACAATAGCTGTTGACATTCGTTACGTGTTATTCATTGTTGAAGAGCTTATGGGTGGAAAGAATATTGTTGATGAGATGTTATTTGTGAGAGGAAGCCGATAATTAAAACTGCTTTTCTGCTTAGAAGATTATTCTTTTCTAAAAGATTATTTCAAATCAAGATTGAAGATTATTTCAAATCGGGGTGAATGATTATTCACCCCGATTTTGTTTTAGAATTATTCTTATTTATTCAAATAATAGAATCTTAGAAATTCTCTGAATGAATATTCACAATGCATACAGAGGATTATTCCTTGGAATAAGTAAATCCTCTGTAAATATTGAATTGAACTTCTCTTTGCATAAAAAACAATGCAAAGAAAAAGATTTAACAGAAGATCAATCCGATTGAAGGGATTTGATTTTTCACAAAGAGGAACATACTTCATTACATTGAATTGTATAGATCGAAAACACTTATTCGGAAAAATAAGTGATGCTAAAATGCACTTGAATCCATGGGGAACTATCGCACACAACTGCTGGCTTGAAATACCTCAGCACTTTCCAAATGTAAAACTCCATGCATTTGTAATAATGCCAGATCACACACACGGCTTGCTAGAGATAACAGAGGACTCATACAAATTTTCAAGAAACACAAAAGTCCAGCATCCCGAAGAATCTTGCTTTTATGC
Organism: Bacteroidota bacterium; assembly: GCA_046050685.1. Taxonomy (GTDB): domain Bacteria; phylum Bacteroidota; class Bacteroidia; order Flavobacteriales_D; family Sanyastnellaceae; genus CAIZGX01. The sequence goes on along the minus strand of JBJOPP010000218.1, from coordinate 243 downwards.
GCCAATCTTGGGTAATAAAAATTGGAAAGTTGCAGGATTTGAATCACCTGTTAAAACAATTGGATCAATAATTAGAAGTTACAAAATTGGTGTAACGAAGGGTGTTCGAAAAGAAAATCCGAATGCCATTGTTTGGCAGCGCGATTATTACGCACACATAGTTTTAGATGAAAAAGCATTTCAAAACATCACAAGGTACATTGAGGAAAATCCCTCGAAATGGTAAGACTACAAATATAAAAT
>JBJOPP010000217.1:0-3087 GCA_046050685.1 Bacteroidota bacterium | reverse complement strand
CCGAACAACGCGCGTTTGATTGTGGCTCTTCAAGAAAAGAATATTCCTGTATTGTCGGAATTGGAATTTGCTTTTCGATATACACAAGCGAAACTGATTGCAATAACAGGAAGCAACGGGAAGACGACAACCACATTATTGACTTACCACATTTTGAAAAATGCTGGATTGAATGTAGGTCTTGGGGGTAACGTGGGAAAGAGTTTTGCGCGTCAAGTTGCTGAAGAGAACTTCGATTATTATGTATTAGAAGTAAGCAGCTTCCAGCTCGATAATATGTATTCGTTCAAAGCAGATATAGCTATTCTAACGAACATTACTCCTGATCATTTAGACCGTTACGATTACGACTTAAGTAAGTATGCCGATGCGAAGTTGCGCATTGCGCAGAATCAAACATCTAGTGATGTTTTCATTTTCAATGCAGATGATGCCATTACCGCAGAGACAATGGCAAGACACGTATTGAACGCCACCCTCTTTCCTATTTCCATTCAACCGGGAACGACATACGAGCAAGGTGGCTATTGCGACGAATCAAATTTTAACCTAAACACAAACCATAATTTATTTACTATGAAAATCACAGAACTAGCATTGCAAGGCAAGCACAATTTGCAAAACAGCATGGCAGCAGGAGCAGCAGCTCGCTTTTTAGAATTAAGAAAAGAAGCTGTTCGCGACAGTTTAATGAACTTCGAAAACATTGAACACCGCTTGGAATTTGTAGCTAGTATTCATGGCATTCGTTTCATTAACGACAGCAAGGCGACTAACGTGAATTCAACATGGTACGCATTGGAGTCGGTAGACAAACCAATCATCTGGATCGCAGGTGGAACAGACAAAGGAAACGACTATTCAGAATTGTCTGAATTGGTGAAGTCTAAAGTGAAAGCTATTGTTTGCTTAACCAAAGACAGTTCGAAAATTAGAAAGGCATTCGGATCTATTGTAGATACGATTATTGATACAGACAGCGCTGAACAAGCCGTTCGTGTTTCTTATGATTTAGGAAAAGATGGCGACACTGTTTTGTTGTCACCAGCATGTGCGTCGTTTGATTTGTTCGAGAACTACGAAGACAGAGGTCGTCAATTCAAAGTAGCAGTTAAGGGATTGTAAGTCATGCAGAAAATTCTTTCACATCTTAAGGGAGATCGCGTCATCTGGATGGTTGCACTTTTTTTGTGCACCATTTCGGTATTGGCTGTGTATAGTGCAGTTTCTTCTTTGGTGTGGAAGGCAGAAGGTGGAAGCAGTGCGGGTGTTTTGGTGAAGCACGTGTTCATGCTGGGACTTGGTCTGGCATGCATGTATGCCACGCATCTTTTGCCGCTTACCGTATTCTCACGAATAGGGCAGTTGATGATATGGGTGGTTATTCCACTTCTTGTTTTTACGCTGTTCTTTGGTTCGTACATTAACAATGCAGATCGTTGGATTCGTATTCCAGGTATTGGCGTCACTTTTCAAACAAGTGATCTAGCAAAGTTGGTTTTAATCATTTACGTTGCTCGCCAGCTTACGGTAAAACGACAGATGCTTCACGATTTCAAAAAAGGTGTATTGCCTATTGTTCTTCCGATTGCCGCGGTTTGCGCATTGGTTTTGCCTGCGAACTTTTCTACAGCAGCATTAATTGGGTTTGTGTGTTTTTTAATGTTGGTGTTTGGCGGAGTTCCATGGAAGCATTTGTTCAAGCTAATAGGCGCAGGAGTGGGTATTGTAGTTTTAATTATTGCTGTGGGTGAATTGGGTCCAGAAAAAATTCTTCCGCGATACAGCACTTGGAAAAATCGTTTGATCGGAAAAGAGGTTCAGGCCGGAGCTATTGATGATTCTAAATACCAAATTGAATTGGCGCAATACGCCATTTATGAGGGTGGAATTATTCCGAAAGGTCCTGGTTCAGGAACGTCGAGAAACTTCTTGCCGCATCCCTATTCAGATATGATTTATGCATTCATTATTGAAGAGTATGGTTCCATTTTAGGAGGGGCATTAGTGATGTTGATGTATGTTATTTTCTTGTTTCGGGTGATTCGAATTTCCATTCGAAGTCCGAAATATTTTGGAGGATTAACCGCTCTCGGATTGGGATTGGTTATATCTATTCAAGCGTTTATAAACATGGGCGTTGCTGTGAATTTATTTCCAACCACAGGTCAACCATTGCCCATGGTAAGTATGGGAGGAACTTCGATTGTATTCGTCGCTATCATGTTTGGAGTGATATTGAGTATTTCGAAGATGGATGAAGAGAACGATGAAACAGATCAAACAGAAGAACTTGAAGAAGCGCCTTTTTAAATTTTATGGAAGAGAGAAATCTAAATAGAGTATTGTTGTCGGCCGGAGGAACGGGCGGACATATCTTTCCTGCTATTGCGGTTGCGAATGAAATAAAGTCACGCTTTCCAAATTGCGAGATTTTATTTGTTGGGGCGGAAGGAAAGATGGAGATGGAAAAAGTTCCTCAAGCAGGATATAAAATTGTAGGACTTCCCATAGCAGGACTTCAACGAAAATTGACGCTTTCGAATTTTTTACTTCCAATTAAAATTTTGAAAAGTATGTTGAAGGCGAAAGCTGTGGTGAATGAATTTCGTCCGCAAGTCGCTGTAGGTTTTGGAGGTTATGCGAGTGGGCCAACGCTTCGAGCGGCTGGAACAGCAGGTGTTCCAACGGTTCTGCAAGAGCAGAATTCCTACGCAGGAATGACCAACAAACTATTATCGAAAAAGGCAAAAGCTATCTGTGTTGCTTATGAGGGAATGGAAAAATTTTTTGATGAAGAGAAAATTAGGTTGACAGGAAATCCAGTTCGAAAAGAACTTATGAATTTGCCCTACTCGCATGAAGAAGCTTTGTTGAAGTTGAACTTAGACCCTTCTAAAAAGACCACTTTAATTATTGGGGGTAGTTTAGGTGCACGAGGCGTGAATAATGCGGTGGAAGCTTCGTTACACGAATTATTAGCCGATGATCAATTTCAGGTTATTTGGCAATGTGGGAAAATATATAAGTCAGAATTAGAAAAGAAATACGGTTCAAAGCAAGGTATCCTTTTGGTGGATTTTATTC
>JBJOPP010000216.1:0-7835 GCA_046050685.1 Bacteroidota bacterium | reverse complement strand
GGACCTTTTATTGTTAGCATAGAGCCTGCTAAGAAGCTCACTACGACTCCACCAATCATGGCAGTCATTAATCCGAAAATAGGAGGAAAGTCAGAAGCTGCGGCAATACCTAACGACAGAGGCAAGGCTAATAACGCAACAATAAATCCTGAGGGTAAATCACTTTTCCAGTTTTCAACAAGACCTTTCAATCCGTCAGCTGGCAGTTTGTTTGATTTCATAAAATAAGATTTTGAATTTTTAAATGCTTGATATTTAGTATGACTAAATTTTGATTTGCGCATGGCGCGGGACATTTAAAATTTGCAACAATCTATTTTATACGAACTATATAGCATGAATAGCTTTCGCTTGACCTTTCGACATTTGATTTGTCGCGGTGCAGCGTATATACAATGAGCGGGGAATAGATATGAGAAGTGCAGACTCTCGGAAGATTCAGAATCTTCCTCTTCCTCTTCTTCTTCAATAAACTCCTCGAATACTTTGCTTTCTTCGCTGTCTACCCAATGGTGAATGGCATTTTCCTTAGACTCTGCGGCGGAAGATTGAGTGCTGATTAAACCACCCGTTAACACCAAAACCGAAGCGCTTACTTTGAATGAAAGTAAGGCGAACAGTAAGGGTAATATGATGGATAGTCTCTTTAACACTTCGGCAAAGGTAACTCTCTTTTCGAAAAATTATTTCATTTATAAAAACCCAAGTTCAAGCTGGGCCTCTTGACTCATCATGGTTTTGTCCCAAGTGGGTTCCCAAGTAATTTCAACTTTACAGTCTGAGACACCTTCAACCGATTTGATTTTGTCTTCTACTTCTGGAGGTAATGTTTCAGCAACCGGACAAGACGGAGAGGTAAGGGTCATGGTTATTTTCACAGCAGCGTCTTCCGCAATGTCAATTCCATAAATTAATCCCAATTCATAAATATCAACTGGAATTTCCGGATCGAAAATGGTTTTCAATTTGGCAATAATATCCTCTGTTAATGCGGCCTTCTCCATATTTAATTGCTTTTTTGTTGTGCTTTAAAAACTGTGGCATACAACAAGATTTGTTTCACCATTGCTGCAAGCCCGTTGCTTCTTGTCTGACTTAAGTTCGATACCAATCCAATGTCATTCATGAAATGAATGTTGGCATTCAATATGTCTTGTGGGGTTTCATTATCGAATACGGAAACCACCAAGGCAACCAATCCACGTGTAATAATAGCGTCGCTATCCGCCTCGAATTTCACTGTTCCGTTTTCTTGAAGCGATGCTTTCAACCAAACTTTAGATTGACATCCGGCAACAAGCAAGTCATCTTTCTTCTCCTCATCAGACAAGCCCTTCATCTCTTTCCCCAATTCAATGATGTGCTCATACTTGTGCATCCACTCTTCGAAAAAGGCAAATTCTTCTATGATCTCTTGTTGCTTTTGCTCTATCATTATCGTAACATGTTCACGCTTTTTTTCAGCGCTTCAATAAATAATTCAACGTCTTCAAGGGTATTGTAACAAGCGAAAGACGCTCTTACAGACCCCGTGGTTCCTAGCTTTTCCCAGAGGGGCTGTGTGCAGTGGTGACCTGTTCTTACAGCAATTCCTTGCTGATCGAGCAACGTTCCAATGTCGGCAGAATGAATGCCTTCCACATTAAAACTCACTACACCTACTTTATTCTCAAGGTCTGCATAAACAGTCATTCCTTCGATTGCTTTCAACTGCTCAGTTGTATTCTTCAACAAGAAATATTCATGCGCGTGCATGTTCGCTCTTCCCACTTCCTTGCAGAATGAAATGGATTCGTTGAATGCAATAACGGCTTCAATGTTCGGAGTCCCCGCTTCGTATTTGAACGGTAGCTCGTTGAAGGTGGTTCCAGTTACAGATACCTTTCGAATCATTTCACCACCGTATCTGTATGGAGGAAGTTTCTCCAACAACTCTTTCTTTCCCCACAAAACACCAAGCCCTGTAGGACCGTACATTTTGTGCGCCGAGAACAAAAAGAAATCGCAATTCAATGCTTGAACATTGATGTCGAAATGGGCTACCGATTGTGCGCCGTCAATTACAATATAAGCTCCTGCGCTCTTTGCAAGGGCTATTAATTCTTCAACAGGATTAATGGTTCCAAGCGCATTCGAAACGTAATTGAATGCTACGATTTTCGCTTTGCTTCCCAATTCTCTTTTCGCGTAATCCATATCCCATTCGCCCGAAGGAGTCATAGGAATGTAGCGAAAAACAGCTTTCTTCTTTTCTGCCAACACTTGCCACGGAACGAAGTTCGCGTGGTGCTCCATCTCTGTCACCCAGATCTCATCTCCTTCTTCAACTTCATTTTCTAAAATGGTTGAAAGCATGTTCACACTGTCTGTGCTTCCTTGCGTGAAAATAATTTCTTCGCGAAAGTTCGCGTGCAACATTTCAGCTAATGCTGTACGCGTAGCTTCGAATTTTTCAGTAGAGGCATTCGCTAAAAAATGCGCTCCACGATGAATGTTCGCATTCCACTTCGTGTAATACTCCGTCACCGAATCAATCACGCGTTGCGGCTTCTGAGTGGTTGCCGCATTGTCTAAATATACAAGAGGACGTCCGTGTACCGTTTGATTCAACGTTGGGAACTGATTTCTCAATTCTTTCATTTTATGTTGAAGGGTATCGTTGTCCATATCTTGAAACCGAATGATTATTCGGTTATGATTTCATTTTGAATAAGTGTCGCAAGAACGTATTCCTTCCAATTTGGAATGGAGATACGATTCATCACATCTGAAGTGAATGCTGAAACCAATAGTCGCTTCGCAGATTCTTCGCTCAACCCTCTTGCACGCAAGTAGAATAAGGCTTCTTCGTTGAATTGACCGGTTGTTGATCCGTGACTGCACTTCACATCGTCTGCGTAAATTTCCAATTCAGGCTTCGTGAACATGCTGGCGTTGTCGCTCATCATAATGTTCGCGTTGCTTTGATAGGCGTTCGTCTTTTGCGCATCAATGTGCACATACACTTTTCCGTTAAACACGCCTTTTCCATTATCGAACAAAACACCTTTGTACAACTCATTGCTGTAGCAATTTGCAACCTGATGGTCAACAAACGTATGATTGTCGATCAATTGATCTTGCTTCGGGAAGTAAGCTCCACTTAGAAATGTTTCGCAATGTTGTCCTTCAATACGAATGTTCAACTCATTGCGAACCCATGTTCCGCTAGCCGTTACAGTAGTGATTTTGAAAATACTTTTCTCTGCTTGAGAAATAGACTCTCTCAATAACACACATTCGTTTTTCGAAGTGTTTTGCAGTTGATGAATTTCTAATTGTGCCGATTGTTCAACGCGCGCATGTAATTGCACCAGGTGAAACGAACGCTCTGTTTTCCCTTTGAAGTCAATGGTGAATTTCGCTATTGAATTGTCTTTCGAAACAATGAACACATAGGGTGTGCTCATGCAGTCGTTCAAAGCGTTTTCTATTTCAATGGAGATAGCGTCTTCAATAATTTTTCCGGATTGAATTTCAATCAGAACGAGATCGTTTGATGCATTTTCAGAAATCGCATCGAACACATCATTTCTATTTTCTTTCGCTAACATTGAAAGAACCAGCCCTTGTTGTTCTGCCGAAAGATTTTTTCCAGCGGTGAATGAAACGCCTGGGATTTGGCCTGTTGGAAGAGCAATGAATCCGTTTTCAATGCGAATTCCTTTTTCCAATGCTACTATACTTTCATTGCGTTCAGCTTGCTTCCAAGTTGAATCAATCGCTCCTACACGTGTGTATTTCCAAGATTCTACGCGTGTTGTAGGCAAAGCAAAATCAGAAACCGAATGTTTGTTCGGTTTGAAGCTGAATGTGCTTGTTGGTTTTAGTTCCGCTACAATACTCATTTTGCGTCTTCAATTTCTTTTAACCAATCGTAGCCTTTCTCTTCAAGCTCTAACGCCAATTCTTTGGTTCCACTCTTCACAATTTTTCCTTTGTACAAGACGTGTACGAAGTCTGGAACGATATGATCCAAAAGTCTTTGGTAGTGTGTAATCACAACGAATGAACGCTTTCCGTCGCGCATAGCGTTTACACCTTCAGACACAATGCGCAAGGCATCAATGTCCAATCCGCTGTCGGTTTCGTCAAGTACGCAAAGCGAAGGATCAAGCATAGCCATTTGAAATATTTCATTGCGCTTTTTCTCTCCACCACTGAATCCTTCGTTCACTGCGCGGTTAGCAAGCTGACCGTCTAATTCAACCAATTGAGATTTTTCTTTCACCAACTGTAAGAACTCTTTTGCAGTTAATGCTTCAAGTCCTCTGTGTTTGCGAATCTCACCAACAGCAGCTTTCAGGAAGTTCATGTTACTTACTCCTGGAATTTCTACGGGGTATTGAAACGCTAAGAAAAGTCCTTCTCTTGCACGCTCTTCAGCGGGCATGTCTAGCAAATCTTTGTCGTTGAAGGTTACAGAACCTCCGGTTACTTCGTAGTCTTCTCTTCCAGCAAGAACAGATGCAAGAGTACTTTTTCCAGATCCGTTCGGACCCATAATCGCGTGCACTTCTCCTTCACCAATGGTTAATGAAAGACCTTTCAAGATTTCTTTCTCTTCGATGCGTGCTTGTAAATTTTCAATCTTTAACATAATTATCTTTTTATCCTACGCTTCCTTCAAGAGAAATCGCGAGTAGTTTTTGTGCTTCAACTGCAAACTCCATAGGAAGTTTGTTCAATACATCTTTGGCATATCCGTTAACAATCATACTTACGGCTTGCTCTTGATCGAGTCCGCGTTGCAGACAATAGAAGATTTGATCTTCACCAATTTTTGAAGTCGTTGCTTCGTGCTCTACTTTCGCTGTGCTGTTGTTTACTTCAATGTATGGGAACGTATGCGCGCCGCTGGTGTCGGTCATTAGAAGCGAATCGCATTGCGAAAAATTTCTTGCATTCGTTGCGTTCTTTCCAATCTGAACCAATCCTCTGTATGAGTTTTGACTTCTTCCGGAAGAGATACCTTTTGAAATGATGGTGCTCTTGGTGTTTTTTCCAATGTGAATCATCTTCGTTCCAGTGTCTGCTTGTTGGAAGTGATTCGTCACAGCAACTGAATAAAATTCACCCACGCTGTTGTCTCCCTTCAACACACAACTTGGATATTTCCAAGTAACAGCACTGCCTGTTTCCACTTGCGTCCAAGAAATTTTGGAGTTCGCTCCTTCACACATTCCGCGTTTGGTAACGAAATTGAAGACTCCGCCTTTTCCGTCTTTATCTCCCGGATACCAGTTTTGAACGGTGCTGTATTTTATTTCAGCATCGCGCATAGCAACCAATTCAACTACTGCGGCGTGTAACTGATTTTCGTCGCGCTGCGGAGCAGTGCATCCTTCCAAATAGCTAACATAACTTTCTTCGTCTGCAATTAACAAGGTGCGCTCGAATTGACCCGTGCCTGCTTCGTTAATGCGGAAGTAAGTGCTTAATTCCATGGGGCAACGAACGCCTTTCGGAATGTAGCAGAATGAACCGTCGGTGAATACCGCAGAGTTCAAAGCTGCGTAGTAGTTATCGGTTCTTGGGACAACAGTACCAAGGTATTGTTTCACCAATTCAGGATGCTCTTGAATAGCATCGCTAATGCTGCAAAAGATGATGCCGAGTTCACCTAATTTCTCTTTGAATGAAGTAGCAACAGACACTGAGTCCATCACGAAATCAACCGCAACGCCACTCAATCGTTTTTGTTCTTCAATGGAAATACCAAGCTTTTCCATGGTTTTACGCAGTTCCGGATCCATTTCGTCCAAACTGTTTAACACCTTCTTTTGCTTGGGTGCAGCGTAAAACGAGATGGCTTGAAGATTTGGTTTTTCATACTTCACATGCGCCCATTCGGGTTCAGTCATTTTCTGAAAAATCTTGAATGCCTCTAAACGCCAGTCTAGTAGCCATTGCGGCTCGTTCTTCTTCGACGAGATCAAGCGAATAATGTCTTCGTTCAATCCAGCCGGAGCCTTGTCTGATTCTATGTTGGTTGTAAATCCGAATTCGTACTCTTTCGAGGTTACGTTTTCTAACAACTCATCGCCTTCGTAAGCCATATTCGGTATTTAGATTGAAAAGCTTTCACCACACCCACACGTGCGAGAGGCATTCGGATTGTTGAATACAAATCCTTTTCCGTTCAAACCTCCTGTGTATTCCAATTCGGTGCCTACCAAGTACAAGAAGCTCTTGCGGTCTACAACCACCTTCACGCCATTGTCTTCAAAGGTTTGATCACCGTCTTTCATTTCAGTGTCGAATTCCAACTTGTACATTAACCCGCTGCATCCGCCACCGTCAACACCCACACGCACGAATGCATGTGCCGGATGACCTTCATCTGCAATGAGCTTTGCTACTTGTGCTTTCGCACTCTCTGTAATCTTTATCATAAGCCTACATTTAACAACAACACGTTCAACTTGTTTATCCCTTTTCGAAAACTATTTAGAAAAAATCTAAATAGAACTCATTTGGGCTGCAAAAATACCACATTTAAGGGATTTGATGCAAATGAATTTGCAAGATTTTATAGAATGATACGTTGTAAGATGTTTCACAAGATTTTGCAAAAGAAGCCTAGGGCTAGGCCGGTCTGCTTGCGAAGCATCTTTCTTCAGAATCTTACGAAGTATCTTGACTCCGGCATCTTGTGAAACATCTTTCGTCAGAATCTTGCCTCCGGCATCTAGGAACTATTTCCTCTTCCTTTTCTTCTTAATATCTGGACCGAAGAGATCGCCGCCGTCGTGTTTACCCGGCTTGTCCGTGCTAACATCGCTTGGACCTTTGTTCACGTCTTCACAAGAACGATTGGGCTTGTGTTTGGCGAAGAGTATAGATGCTTTGAATACGACGGGGCAATAGTGTGAATGGAAATAGTCCATGCGGATGTCGCCAAGGGTATTTGGAAACAATTGCAAGACAGGAACTTCAACTTCAAACGTAGCGTAAAGCCCATCGTTTATAGCCATTCCATAACCTAATCCGTAATACACTTGAGAACGTATCTTTTCGGAATAGGATCTTGGAAGTGCAAAGTATTCTCCGCAAGTTGAACGTTTGTAGGCATAGTCTGCAAAAACGCCCAATTCATTCTGAATCCACTTTCCTTTTCCGAATGGGTAGATATTGCTGGTTGAAAAAGTAAGTCCAAATCTATTTTCATGGAAGATGCGCTTCTCTTCAATCGTTTGTCCGAACACATCTTCACCATTGAACTTTTCCGACCCGTTGAATCGAACATAATGAACATTCAAATCGAATCTATTCAACAAAAAAAGCTTGTCCGTTACCCAATACTTCCCAATGTCAGCCGTCCATCCAATGCGCGGTCTAGCTTTGTAGGTTCCTGCACTGTAAACAGGAGACGATATGGTATCAACCGCGCTCCAGCGCTTGCCGTATGCGACAGTTGGACCAATGGAAACAACAAGTCCATTCGGTAAATAAGAAGTCCGCTCATAGAAAAGCGTTTTCAAAGTCGTTCTGCGCTGTCCGAATGACAAGGCACAAACGAAAAACAATATCGTGAAGATTGAAAGTCTCATTTTACAAATCAACAAGTTTTCTTCATTCTTATTTCCTTGGGTATAATTGTTTTTTAACAGAGAGGTTCTGATGAATTATCTTTCTTTAGAATCTTGCTTCAGCATCTTGTGCAACATCTTTCTTTAGAATCTTGCTTCAGCATCTTGTGCAACATCTTTCGTAAGAATCTTGCTTCAGCATCTTGTGCAACATCTTTCGTAAGAATCTTGCTTCAGCATCTTGTGCAACATCTTTCGTCAGAA
>JBJOPP010000215.1:0-6904 GCA_046050685.1 Bacteroidota bacterium | reverse complement strand
CGCGATACTTGAAATTGATATTCAATAACCGCTCTGTAATCTTGGCGATGTGGGGATCATTGAGACTATAAAAACACGCGAGCCAAACTTTCCCCTTTAATGAATCCGATGTATATGGAATTCCAAATTCATTTTTAAGGCGATCAAATTGAACAACATGCTTACATGGAACAGTATCACCTTCAAGATGAGTCTCGTCAAAATAGGGCAAGGTGCTAAAATGGTGTGTACCCATTACACCAAAAAAAATCACCCAAACGAGTGGAAATAAAAAAAGTACACCTCCTAAGAAGATGTACTTTCTCGTTTTCTTTGAATCCATTTAAATTATCTTATCTCCAAATAGAGTTCGCTTCTTGCATTGCAACGCCTTCGTACAAACCAATAAATATCAAATACATGATAAATAAGGCGTAAGGAAGCAAAATAACATATTTCAAATTTTTCTTTTCATCTCCCAAATGCATAAAAATCAAAACGATGTAAGCTGCCTTTACGAGAGTCAGAACTAAGAATGCCATTTTGATGGTTTCCCATGCGAATGTTCCATTTCTTTTGAAAGCAACACCCATGAATACTTCAATGATTGTGATAACTGTTAAAAGAACAGTTACAGCGTATAATTTCTTGCGAATTTGCTTTCCAGCAGCTTCGTCGTGCTTTGCATTAAGAGCGTAGCTCTCGTTTACAATAAGGTCGTCTCTTTCCATGATAATCAGCGATATTAGATAAGGTAGAAGAATGTGAATACGAATACCCAAACAAGGTCAACGAAGTGCCAGTACAATCCGATTTTCTCAATCATTTCATAGTGACCGCGCTTCTCAAATATTCCTTTAACAGCCATTAACCAAACAATGATGTTGATTAACACTCCAGAGAATACGTGGAAACCGTGGAAACCAGTCACGAAAAAGAAGAAGTTCGCGTATTGTTGTTGAATAGCGTATTCGTTCTTGTGCATGTTCGCACCGAAAGCCATTGTACCAGCTTCCATAGCTGCCCAAATTTTCTTAGCGTCGTCGCCTTTAACTACCAACTTGCGAAGGTCTTTACCGTCTTTGTGCTCAAGTGTGTACTTGTTCAAAATGATTTCCTCTGGAACCATTGTTGAAATATCTTCGTGTGTTTCAGCAGCAGCATGCTCGCCATGACCACCGTGAGCATCATGAGAAACAGGCTCTTCAGCAGCTTCCATTGCGTGCTCATACTTGTGACCGAAGTCGCTGGTCATATGAACCCAAGCACCATTGTCCAATGTAATTTGATAGGTGTTCCCTGCGTCATCAGCAGCAGTCACAGTCATTGGTTGGTTAATTTGGAAACCACCACCAGAACCGTGAATGAAGTGAGACCATTCCCAAGCTTGAGAACCCAAGAAGAAGAATCCACCAATAATTGTAAGACCCAACCACTTCACAACTCCCTTCTTGTCCATACGATGTCCAGCCTCTACAGCCAATACCATTGTAACAGAAGAAATAATTAAGATGAAGGTCATTAAGGCCACATACATCAACGGATAAGATCCGTGAAGGCCAGGCAGGGCTTCGAAAACTTGTTCACCAACAGGCCACAAGTCTGAACTTCCATGACGAATAACTCCGTATGCTGTAAGGAGTCCGCCAAATGTGAGGGCATCCGATACAAGGAAAAACCACATCATCATTTTACCATAAGAAACGCTGAATGGAGAACGGTTACCGCCCCACAATTCGTCCTTAGTTACATGTTCTGCTTGACCTGCCATAATAGTGAATGAAATTTGGGTGCAATTTTACTTCAAAAGCTTCAATTTAGAAAAGAGAATTGGCATTTTTCACTATTTTGAATAATTCTGAATAAGCCAATCCGTTTGTTTTAGTAGATATAGAAAATGAAGAAGAATAGATAAATCCATAAAACTCCCATGAAATGCCAATACATTCCATTGGAATGAAGGCTAATCCAATTGTCCTTATTCAGCTTTCCTTTCTTCAATCTAAAGATGTTCACCAACAGGTAGATAAGTCCAAAAAGCAAGTGGGCAATGTGCAAATAGATAAGCACGCTTAACATTGCTCCGGACGCATTGAAAGTCGTTTGAACCTCTAATGTTTTGTCCTCACGAGATTGGTCAGGACGGATGTAATAGTAGTTATCACCTTCTTTCGTCAGTTTCTGGCCATTCAATTCGAAATAATAATTCGTACCGTATTCGCCGTTCAGCTTACCTAAAGTGTTCCAACGCGATTGCTTCAGGCCTTGTTCAGTTTGTGTAATGGTGTTTCCCATTCCCATTGCAGCCATTTCATCCCAACCTTTATTTTGGGTGAAAACGAACCCCAATCCTAAAATGAAAGTTACCAGGGTGCCTAACAAAGCACTCGATTGCTTTCCTGCTTTAAGGGCTCTTAGAGCGAAAATGAGCGATGCACTGCTCAAAATAATCAACGCATTTCCAACCCAGAATATGCTTGGTGGTTGAATATGCACCCACAAGAGTTTTCCATAAAGAACCATGATAGCACTGGTAATTCCTCCGAACAGCATCACTACTGCGAAGATTAAAAACCAAACAATCATTTTCTTCGAACGGAGCTTAACCTCTGGGCTGTGTCCTTCAAAAGGATTAATTTCTTTAAAGTCTGTGTTTTCCATTAGAGTTTATCTATTACGTATGCAATTTGAACTATTGGTAAATAAAAGAACGATGCAAACATAACCTTGCGGGCGTTCAACAATGTTGGTTCTTTGAATAAGTTGTAGGCTAGGAAAGAAATCCAGATACCTGCCAGTGTCACAATAACGGCTGCGATATTTCCAACCATAGGCGCATCCATTGGAAGTGTCCATGGAAGTAGGCTCACGGGAACAAGAAAAAAGCTATACACCATAATTTGAAATGCGGTCTTCTTATCGGGCATACCGTTAAAAGGCAAGAGCTTATAACCACCTCTGTTGTAATCTTCGTGAGACACCCATGCGATTGCCCAGAAATGGGGGAACTGCCACATGAATTGAACAGCGAATAATATTCCCGCTTCCAAACCGAAATGATTTGTAGCTGCAACATACCCGATCATTGGAGCAATGGCGCCTGGAAATGCTCCGATTAAAACCGCCCAAGGTGAGATACGTTTAAATGGAGTGTAGATGAATGCGTAGGATAAGAAGGCAGAAAATCCGAGTATACCCGCAGCAGTATTCAAAAAATAAAAAAGAATGAAAATCCCTACACCCGCCGCAGCTAAAGAAACTATCCAAGCGCCCAAAGGTGAAATTCTATTGGTGGGAAGTGGACGTGTTCTTGTGCGATGCATTAATGAATCCCACTGACGCTCGAGCACCTGATTGGCACCGTTACTTCCACCCGCCAATAAAAATCCCGCAAGTATGAGCCAACCGATTTTATCGAACTCCCATTGCTCCGCTCCCATTTCATAGGAGAGAACACAAGAAACGACTACAAGAAACGACAAGCGTAATTTGAATAAATCCAAAGCAGCTTTGATTTTCACCCGAACACCTGATTTTTCTTCAACCGAAACTTCCATTTCCGCTTCTCTCATTTTTTGCAAAAGTACTGCTTAATTGTCCTTCTATCATTAATAATCCCAACGTCTAACTGAACGTAGTCCCTTGCGAATTCCAACCATGAGCCAGGCCTCTTTGAATGCATCTACTCTTCGGTCTTCCGAGCGATAGCGAGCAAATCCAAATACCTGAAGTGCCGGAGTCATTTGGTAAGCTGCTTCGGCGTTCACAACGAACAAGGTACTTCTGTTTCCTTGCAGGATGTTATTTCCATAAACGCTCCAGGGGTTAACGTAAGATTGGAAGATGTTGCCTCCGACATTGCGATTGGTATCTCTTCCGAAAGCTCCCCAAACAATACTTGCGGAATAGTTCCACTTATCGCGACTGTAGTTAGCAGAAGTGTACCACTCATAAAAGTTCGCACCCAACGGATGAGCCAACGGCTGACCCATGTGCTCCCATGCTTGAATGTCACTACCGTGCGTGTACGTGAAGGGTCTAACAAAAGCCCATTCCGTAAGAAGAGATAATCCTTGGACTTTCTTCGGATTTAATTGCATACCCAATTGCATTCCGAATTTATTTCCCCACCAACCGTTTCTGTTCCGAATTTCACTCACCAAAAATTCATCGAGAATAAGTTGTCCATATACTTCGAATGCCTGGCTGTGCATGTACTTCCATGATCCGCCGAGCAAAACATTATCGGCAGAACCCTGCGAGAATTCTGCGGGACGATAGAATAAAAACGGATTTAAATAATGAAGGTCCAATTCGCGATGACTGGCTGAATCACGCGCCTGCCAAACAACCATTTCATGTGCCGACACCGACCATTTTTTATTGATCTTCCACTCGAGTGTGTGCACTGCAACATACTTTGGATTCAGATCGAAATGATCTTGCATGCGTTGAAGGCTGTGTGTTCGCGACCAAAGATTCGTGAATGTAATTTTCTTTCCAATCTTCGTTTCCAATTTCATGAATGGAAGCGCACTTGCGCTGCTCGAAAGAATGAGCGAGCGATATCCGTATCCGAGATTCTGTCTTGAATTACCCGCAGACCACGTGAAGTGCTTACCCAATTTTCTTGAATACACTATCTCGGGAATTGCGGCAAAAGCAGTGGCTCCCGAATCGGGTGTAACTACTCGTCCGAAATTTGGAAGGATCCCAAGGGAGTCTAAATGGCGCTTATTGAACTCTGGAAAATGAAAAACAGCGCCGGTTAGCGACAGCGACAACTTATTCTTTTCGTTCTTAAAAATATTGCTGTAGTTCAACGCTGCTGAATAACCGAGGTTTGAAATTTCGCGCGAACGATCAAGACCAGCAGCCAATTCAAAATTGAATTTTGAAAATACGGTATCGATATCGGTTTTTACTAGAACAGGTTCTGCAGCAGGAAAATCTACCAATTGAAGGAGCAACTTGTCTTGCGCAAAGACAATATTTCCTGCAATAAAAAGCAAGAGTATAGCAATGATTTTTTTCACGAGGGGAAGATAGAGCAGTCTTTCAAAACATGCATTGTTAATAGGTAATAAGTTTCACAATTTTATGTTGAAAGAATAGCCTTTAATTTGTGATGTTATGGCAAAGATTGAAATTGATTTAGAAGAAGAAAATCGCGAAATACTTCGCAGATACCGCGCACTCTTACGCGTTTGTTATCGCTCGAAAACGCGGGCCGATCGTGCGCGGATCAGGAAAGCCTTCGAGCTTTCCGTAGATGCCCACAAAGACATGCGACGCAAGAGCGGCGAGCCCTACATCTACCACCCCATTGCCGTCGCAAAAATAGCAGCGGAAGAATTGGGGCTAGATACCATGAGCATCGTTTGTGCGCTGCTTCACGATACCGTAGAAGACACCGAAATTACGCTCGACGATATTCAACGCCAGTTCGGAAAAAAAGAACGCGTAATCATTGACGGACTTACCAAAATTTCCGGCGTAGCCGATCTAAGTTCAAGCGACCAAGCAGAGAACTTCCGCAAGATGTTACTCACATTGTCCGATGACGTGCGCGTAATCCTCATCAAACTTGCCGATCGTCTGCACAACATGCGCACGCTTGACCACATGCGTAGAGACAAGCAATTGAAAATTGCGAGTGAAACGCTTTTCATGTACGCTCCTCTTGCCCACCGCTTGGGATTGTACAACATCAAAACAGAGCTCGAAGATCTTAGCCTAAAGTTCACCGATCCAGAAGCCTTCGACGAAATTGTTACGAAGCTTCAAAAGACACAAGCCGTTCGTACGCGATTCATTAATCAATTCACCCTTCCCATTCGTCGCGCACTGGATGAACAAGGATTGATTTATGAAATCAAAAGCCGCACGAAAAGCGTCTTCAGTATATACAATAAAATTCACACGAAGGGAGTTCCGTTCGAAGAAATCTACGATCTATTCGCCATTCGAATTATCTTAAAAACTCCTCCAGAAATGGAGAAAACAGACTGCTGGCGTGTATACTCCGTAGTGACTGATTTCTATCAGCCAAGCCCCGAGCGTCTGCGCGATTGGATAAGCATTCCGAAGAGTAGTGGATACGAATCGCTTCACACAACCGTTATGTCGCCCACAGGAAAATGGGTGGAAGTTCAGATACGAAGCGAACGAATGGACGACATCTCTGAAAAAGGATATGCGGCCCATTGGAAATACAAAGACGCTGTTGAAAGCCCAGAAAGCAAACTCGATAAGTGGCTTGGACAAATTAGAGATGTCCTTGAGGCTCCGAGCGACAACGCCATTGAATTCATAGACAACTTCAAACTTTCATTATTCAGTGAAGAGATCTATGTTTTCACTCCAAGCGGCGATCTAAAAACACTGCCCGTTGGTGCTACTACACTCGACTTCGCATTTCTTATTCACTCCCAAATTGGACACCAATGCATTGGGGCAAAAGTGAATCACAAATTAGAACCGTTAAGCTATAAACTCAGCAGCGGCGACCAAGTTGAAATTCTTACTTCGAAGAAACAACATCCGAAGGAAGACTGGTTGAACATTGTTATTACCGCTTCGGCTCGACAAAAAATTAAGACCGCTCTTAAAGAGGAAAAGAAACAAATTTCCGAAGAAGGGAAAGAAATGTTGAAACGCCGATTCAACTCGTTAAAAATTACATGGGGAAGCAAGAACATTGACGAGTTCGTTCGAGCTTACGCTTGCGTTTCTGCTGTGGACTTCTACTACAAGATTGCGAAGGGAAGAATTGAGTTGAAGAAGTTGAAGCCCCACACTGTTGAAGGTGATCGCATTCGATTTGAAAGACACGCCCCAATTGAAAAGCATGAGGAAACCACACACCTTGTTACAACCGCACCGTCTTCAGGAGACACTGTACTTATTGGCGATGACAGACAAA
>JBJOPP010000214.1:0-3923 GCA_046050685.1 Bacteroidota bacterium | reverse complement strand
ACCACATGCTTTCCATCTTTCATTCCTTGAATGGCCATCTTCGCATGATTCAACCAATCGGTGCAGATGTATATTAAATCTACGTTTGGAAGTGCTGTTACTTTCTTCCACGAATCTTCCCCTACGAATTCCTGTGCTTGCGGAAGTCCTCGTTCTTTTAATGTTTCATTGCATGCTTTCGCATTCTTTTCCACCATGTCACACAACGCGACAACCTCTACTCCGTCTATGTATGTCAATCTGCTTACCGCCTCTGAACCGCGCATTCCCAATCCGATAACGGCCACGCGCACAACAGGAATAGGATCGCATGCGAGGCGCAAAACATCTTGTTGTCCTTTCGGGCGCTTCGGTGTTTTGGTTTTTATTGTTTGTGCGTGCATTTGGATTGAAAAGCCTAATAATATTAGTATTCCGGCTAACATCTTCAATAATTTCATGCGACAGGGAACATATGCATTCATTCCAATTGAATTAAAGGTTGGTTTAGGATGATGAAATTTAAAAGTAATGCATTTTAGTATCACCAAGGCGATAGGTCAAATCGTTTTTCCTTACTTTCACCAAACAATTCTTGTCCTATGAAATTCAATACTACGCTTTTAACTATTGGTGCATTCTCCTTTTCACTGACCAGCTGTTCGGTTTATTACACGACATCTGAAGTAAACTCTAGTCTTAAAACGACAGTTGACCAGGTTATTGGAACCGTAACTGATTTGGATTTAAAAATATTGAACGCAGAGTTAGAATACAATGCAATTGAATGCGATCAAAAGTCCAAACTCATGATTCAGGCAGATGAAATGATGGGGAATATCGATTTACAAAGGACGAAGCTTGATGATAAGTCAAAAGAGGTGGTAGACATTTATTATGAATTTGCCCAATATACCAAAGGCAAAGAAAAGATACAATCGGGGACACCTGAGTGGGACAAGTTGAAGCAAACCAAAGAACATATGAAATCTTTACTCGATGAGATTCAAAGCGAGGGAAATTCAATTGTAGAAAAAGCGAACGAGTTAAATGGTTTTATTACAAAAAACATTGTTCCAACCATTCAATTATGTGATGTTGCGGTATATACCTCTCAATTCGAAAAAGCAATTTCCGATTTAACGCTAAACCAAAAACAAGTTGGAACGGAATTGACTCAATATCAAAAGCAAGTGACTGAATTAATTTCGAAGTATTCTGCGTCAAAACCCTCTCTCTGCAAAGAACTCAGTGCTGATCTTCAAAAAATAAACACCGACGTTACGCAAATCAGTCGCATTAAAATGAATTTGCAAATGGCTGTGAATTCATTCAAAACAAACACGCAAGGAAAGACAAAGATTTATTCGTGCAGCAGCGATTGGAAAATAGTAACCGAGGCCGAAAATGCGGTTAACGCACAGCAGAAAGAAGCAAATGCGTTGCAACAATCTATTCAGACCACTGCAACGCATTTGCAAACTCTTATTATTGCTCTCGGGCAATAATCGGATATTAGTGTTTCACTAAGAAGCTAATGCTTCCCACTTTTCCAGCCTTTTCAGACTTCAACGTGTACATTCCTTCTGCGTAGTTCTTCACGTTTAAGGTTATGATGTCTTTGTTCACTTTCGAACTGTATACCAACTTACCTGTAGCGTCGAACAATTGGATCGGTGCTCCCAACACTAACCCTTTGAATGAGACATTCTCATTCGCCGGAGATGGATATGCAACAACCATAGACAAACTGTTCTCTTCTACTCCTCCACAAATCTGAACCACAACTGTAACGATCTCAGTTGTTGCGCATCCGTTCATGTCATAAGTATAAGGGATATCGTAAACGCCATCTCCGATTGAAGCTGAATTCACCACACCAGTAGAAGTTGCAGGTGCTCCGAAAACACCACCTGCAGGCGTTCCAGTTAACTGAGCAACATCGAGGAAGTTTGAACACAACGTGTCGGCAGAAGATGTTAAGGTAACAATTGGATATGGAATCACTTCCAACAATGTGGTTACCGTACTATCGCATCCGTTAGCTGACACCAACACATCGGTATAAAATCCTGTTGTTGTATAGGTATTGCTTCCCACCACTACAAACTCTCCATCACACAAGATGATGTTCTGTTGTGTGGCAACGCCGTTCGCATCATCGATCAATCCATTGCAATTGTCATCGATGTTGTTGTTACACAATTCAACAGCACTAGGATTTACCGTTGCTGAATTATCTGCGCAGTCTGTGTTGTTCAAAATATATCCTACCGGTTGAGCGCAATTGCTTACCGAAGCATTCGGGTTACCAAATCCGTCGCCGTCTGCATCTGCGTAATAAGTAGTAACAGCAATTCCTTCGTCAATTAAGGCATTGCAGTTTTCATCGGCCGCATTGCAGATTTCTGTTGCGCCTGGATTAATTCCAGCAGCAGCATCGTTACAGTCTGTATTCAAGGCAACATATCCTGCTGGAGCAACACATCCTGTTTGAGTAACAGCATTGTTTCCAAAACCGTCGCCATCTGCATCTGCATAATAAGTTACTGAAGCTTGAACCACAAGAGAAGATGTTGTCGTGTTATTTCCAGTAGCATTTGTAACTGTCAATGTCACTGTATAAGTTCCCGAAGTTGCATAAGTGTGTGTTGGATTTGCAAGTGTCGATGTTTGTCCATCTCCGAAATTCCACAAGTAGGAAGTTGGTGTTCCAGTTGAAGTATTCGCAAATGAAACTGTCGTGTTTACACATGCAGAAGCAGGTGCAGTGAAACTCGCTACAGGTGCTACAGGTGCCGAGTTATAAATACCCATTCCGAATCCAGAGAATCCAGTCGTGTAGGTTGAAGTGAATGTCACATCGGTTGCGAACGCACCAATTGTGGCTGGTTGATCTGCAATTGTGAATGTGCCGAAGTTAGCAGGCGTTACCGCTGAAATAGCGCTGGTGTTTCCACTTACCTTAATCATTTCAATGTTGTTGCGGCTATTGCCCGTAGCAGTTTCCCAAGCAGCAACTTCATTCTCTTTGTAGTAAAGTGTAATGGTATAGTTTCCAGTGGCAGAATTGTTTGTTGGAACAACTTTGAAGGTCTTCGACATTAAATAATCAGGGGTGTTGTTCGTAGTAAAGGCCAATGCTGTTGGAGTGGTTCCTTGACGATCAACCATTACATCTACACAACCGTAATCGAAAGATGAGTTGTTTTGAATCTTCATCATAATTTTCGACGATGTTGGATCAGCGAAATAAACGGTTCCATTCGGACCTAAATAGGCTTGATCTGGCGCCACTGTATTTACGTCTGTTTGAATTCCTGCCGTTGCTTGTCCTACGACAACAATATTGTCAATTGAACAACCGTACAACCATCCTCCGCCATCTCCGTAGTTAAACGCAAGCATTAGGTTTGCATTTCCAACATATGGTGTTAAGTCAACGGTATAAGGTGCCCAAGCAGTGTTGCCTGGTATCGCGAAGACATTTGTGAATGACGTTCCGCCATTGGTTGAAATTTTCACATTGGCGGTTTCTGTTGCATTTTGATATGTATTCCCCAAGAAGAATGCATCGAATGTTAATGAAGCTCCTGTGTATCCCACCAAACTAAATATTGCAGATTTCAAATCAACATTGGCTTGCGTGCAATTGCAAGCATCGTCGTTAATCCAAGCAAACTGTGTTGTATTCGTTGTTGGAACAGTGTAAGCCGCAGTAGTAGCTGCTGCAGCCAAACCTACTTGCCATGGTGTGTTTCCCGATGGATTCACTGTGGTGAATGGCGCCAAACCAGTATTGAAGTTCTGAGTGAATACCGTTGTTGGAACAGTAACTCCTGAAGGAACTAAATCATCATCGTTAATGGTGACAGTAACCGTTTGATTAATGGTTCCCGCTTGTGCGTTTCCTCCGTTGGCATTTAAAGTATAACCCAAGGTTA
>JBJOPP010000213.1:0-3257 GCA_046050685.1 Bacteroidota bacterium | reverse complement strand
GTAATAAATGAACACCAAGCGAAAATTGACCAGCAAATGAAATTGCGAACGCTTTGAATAATTTGTAGTTGGAATTGTGACACGTTCAAATTTAGGAGTTTATTCAGGATTGATTAGAAATTTTAGATCAGTAATTAATGTCTTTACACATTGATATGCGTATGCCTTTTCATTTAACTGCCAGGCATCTAGGGGAACACCAAAAAAGCAAAGAAGAATCAGGGGTTTTAGTGGTTCATGGTAATTGAATATTGCGGTCAATACACATTGATATGTGTATGCCGAGTGGGTAGTGTATAAGGGTTAAAAATGTAATTTCGATTTAAATTGGTGAACAATGATTTCAAAACTAATTAGAGTGAAGATTGAGGAACGATTTGGCAAACCCATTCGTTATGCGAAAGATTGTGAGGTATTAGCCATGAGCATTTTTGCTTTCACAAATGAAAAAATCAGCACGTCAACTGTTAAGCGTTTATTCGGAATTATTGAGACGGGAAATGAACCTCGTCTTTACACACTTGATATTTTAGCGAAGTATTTGGGATATATCAATTACGATCATCTCTTGCAAGAGTTCAATCCGAATAGAATGGAGTCTTCTGAAGCGCTTGAAACCATTAATGTGAGTGATTTGAAAATTGGAGATTCTATTCGCTTTAAGTATGCGCCGAATAAATTTGTGGCAGCGGATTACATTGAAGAGTGTGTGTTTAAAATTGTAGAGTCGAACGACCCGAAAATTCTAAAAGATGGGTTGCTTGTATTTAATAATCTTGGACGTCATTTGCCGCTATTCGCGAGCTGGCGATCTACAAAAGCCAGTAGTTCGAAGAATATTGTCCTTGGTAAAATTTCAGGAATAACTTCTATTGAAAGAATTTAACCATTCCTGAAGACTAATTTTCTTTCGAAGAATCTTGTGAAGCATCTTTCGAAGAATCTTGCGTAGCATTACTCCATCCAAAAATCAATGTTGTAAAGGAGAGTTCCTCCCTGATAGGCCTTGTAATTCGTGTGCCAGTAATTGTTGAAGAGATATAGATACATCTGCGAAATATCGATCGTATTTTCTTTCCAAACCTTCGCGCCGTTTACTTGCTCTTCGTTGACAATACTTCCTACTTCAACCAAATTCAGTTGGGGAGAATAAACGCAAGCCGTGTGCTTTCCGTAGTTCATTTTGAACGCGTCTGTTGTACAAATGAAATCGGCATTCGACCCGGGCAATTGCGATTTATTGAATTCCAACAAAGTTCCGTTTTTTCCATAAGTGAGCGTCCCATTCTTTCCGGTTCCAACAGAGATGTGTAACGACTCTTTGTCTTTTTCCATAGACTTGTTGAAAGATGCGCTCATGCGAATGACGCCGTCTTCCTTCCACAAAGAATAATAAACAGAAATGCTTTTTGAACAGGGAAGTTCAAAGGTGACTTGAACATATTTTTTGTCGTGGGTATCTGCCAAGGTCTTGATCCAAACATGCTCTGGATACATGAATTGTTGCGGCGCAATTCCTTTCGAATAAATAAACTCGAAGAGTTCATTGTTTGCAGGAAAAACAAGCGAATCGTTATCGAAATAAATGCGGTCAATGGCTCCCGTTTTTTTGTTCACGGTGTAATCATAAATGGCTTTTGTCTTCCGAATAGGTCGCTTTTCTACATAATTGAATTTGACTTGAGCGGCAAGATTCAAGTATTGATTCAATGCAGAGTCGAGAAACGATTTCTTAATGCGCCATTGTTCTGTGGTGAAGAATATTTCCGGGTCGGAAATGCTGCACCAAGATCCCCACGTGTGCTCATGAAAGAGAACAATATTTTTTTGAAGTTCAAAAAGTTTCTCTTGAATTTCTTCCGATGGTGGAAGTTTCGCGATGTGCTTTTCCAATTCAACCGTGAGTCTCGCGAGATAGCGATTCCCCATTTCATCTTCCGCAGTAGAATAGGCACCGTCTTCCCAATACGGAGAGATTTCACCCGTGACAGTGCGAAGCGATTCTCCATAACGTTTTTCAAATTCACTGAAAAGCTTGTCAACGCTTGAAAGCGTGAGCTTTGGCGAAGAGTAGCGAGCATTCCAGTTATTCACGAAGGTGACTAACGATGTATCAACCGGACCGTTGTCGGCATTCTTCGTGTAACGCAATTGTACCAATTCATAGGGATATTTTTTATCCATCAACTCGTTGATGTATGCCGAAATTTTATTCTCCCACTTCACTTGCTTTTCGTTTTCCTGAATGTTGTGGAAATACGAATAGCCCTTTCCTGCCGTCCATACCAATAGCTTTTTGTTCGGCTCATTCAGTGGAGACCAATAATAAATATCGTCGCCGCACTCACGTATCACTTTCCCCACGCGGTCGCCATGATCGGCATGCGTTTCCACATAGTTTGGTCCGAGCGATAAATACGGAATGTTGTTTTGAACGTACATGTTCAACGCGTCGTAAGTAATTCCGGGAATGTCGGTAATCATCGCATTCTGAATGCGAATGCCGTATTCTTTTTCCAGGCGTTTCGCGTAAGCAACGATCCAATTAAGTTCTTCGGGCTGGCACAATCCGTTCAATACATTCGCATAGTTCGCAGAAAGAATAATGCGTCCTTCTTTTACTTTTTGAATGAACAACGCAATCTCTTCTTTGGAAGCTTGCTTCATGAAATTATCGACTGCCCACAAGCTTTCGATGTGCCAAATAGGCTGACAGTCTCCCTTTTCAGGAACAATGCTCCAGCGAATGGCTTTGTAAATATTTTCAGTTTGAATTTTTTCAACTTCGGTTTGAAGATGGGAATAACCAATGTCGTTGTGTGAATGATGAATAATGTGGAAATCGAAATTCTTTCTTGGTTGAATAGCTACCAACTCGGTATGCACCAATTTCTTTCCAAGGTAATAGCGAAGGGTATCTATGCCCGTGAAATCTGCAGGATAACTTTCAATGGAAATGGAATTGTATCCCGTAACAACAGGAAATGTGTTTTCGAAATACTTCGAAACCACTTTCATGCTCGGTGGTTTGAAATGCAAATACGGAAAGTCAACAGCCACATTCATTTGCAATTTGTTGCTCTTTCGCAACACCAATTGCGTAGGCGACGTAATCATTTTCAAAGAACGTTTGTATTCGAAAATCATCAGCCAATCGCGACTTTCAGCGTTCATGCCAACGACAGTTAATTCTCCTTTTTGAATGAGTCTATCCGGAATTTCTATTCGAAGAAACCCGAACGCGTCTTTGTTAATGT
>JBJOPP010000212.1:0-3827 GCA_046050685.1 Bacteroidota bacterium | reverse complement strand
CCATTGTTGAACGAAGAAGAGAAATAGCGCAATTTTATTTGAGTGAATTGAAGGAAATCGAATGCATTCGTTTGCCTTTTGAAAGTGAAAACGATTTCACCAATTGGCAGTCGTTTTCAGTTTATATAAAACCAAATTGTCCAATTTCTAGAAACGACATCATGCAGAAAATGCTTGACCTTGGAATTTCTACACGAAGAGGAATCATGACTTCACACCGCGAAACAGCATACAAGAACAGGGGAGTAGACATTGCTCTTCCAATCTCTGAAGACGCTGCCGATCGTAGCATTGTGCTTCCGTTGTATGTGCCTATGTCGCAAGAAGAAATGAATTATGTCATCAAACATTTCAAAGCATGTTTGAATCAAGATTAAGCATTACACTTTCGAACCGAGAAGAAAGAAATTTCATTTTCGTAGTGGTTCGTTTTAAGTGCTTACTCTTTGCTTACCTCTTTTTTCAATATTCAAATTATTGGCAGTCGGGGCCCATTGAAGGTCTTGCCGTGCATGCCGGAGATACTTCTGGATATTTCAATCCAGCAGAGTCATTGGCGCAAGGTCAAGGTTATTCAAGCGTCTGTCGAATGCCAGCATTCGTTCCAATTTATTCATGGTTCAGCGCATTGTTTAATCCGTATGCTGCTTATCAGTTTGTTGTTGTGCTTCAGTTTTTATTGGGTGTCTTCAGCGTTGTATGGGTAGCGCGAATCGCAGGACATTTAGCACAGAATAAACGAGCATATTACATCGCAGGAATTATCTATGCTTCTTCGCTGCTCATCGCTGTTTGGGATCCGATGTTGCTTTCAGACAGCCTCGGAAATTCATTCTTGATTTTCGCGTTTTATTTGGCCATTCGTTTCAAAAATGAAATGAATTGGAAACTTGTTTTTTGGGCTTCTTTGTTTTTGATCTGGTCAATCTTCTTCCGTCAAATACATGTCCTCTTCATTCCAGTGCTGTATTTTTTAATGTTGAAGAAGGAAGTGTTCTTCAAAACTACATTGCTTTTCGCGATTCCAATTTTACTTGCATTTGGAAGTTGGACAGCCTATAACTATTCGAAGACTAGCCGATTCATTCCTCTTGTTGATTCGTTTTCTTCATGCTACGGATACATGCCTGAAGAGTTAGTCGCTATTCGCGATTTGGTAATTGCGTGGGGAGAAGATTGTCAGCCGTGGGTGCCAAACTCCGCTTCAAATTATTTAATTGCGAAAGACGGATGCACAACTTCACCACTCGGTGAACGTCATTACACAACCGCATACGGCGCCGAAGAAATGAAGCAGTTGAAAGAAGACTATCATCGGTTTTATTACGAATTGGAAGGAACACAAAAGGACAGTTTGGGCAAAGAAATTCTTTCGAGAGCTAGAAAATACAAGCAGGTCTATGCCCATGAGCACCCGTCTGATTTCTATATTTTGAATCGGTTTCGATTGATGAAGCAGTTTCTTTTTCCTGCGCGAATCGATAATATTCCAGGTCCAGCGTTCGCAGAAATGAATATCCTACAAAAAGGAGTGAAAGTTGGATCTTACGCACTGTTACTCATGGTGAATCTTCTCGCGCTAGTGCTTTTCATTCCTGTTATTCTGAAAGACTGGAAAGGCCGCTGGTGGCTAGTTTCCTCATGGATTTTATTTGTCGCTTTAGGCGGGGTGCTCGGATTTATTGAGCAGCGCTATTTGGTCCCATGTTATTTCTTCTTTACGATTATTGTTGCTGTTGGAATTTCAACTTGGAAATTCAAGCGCAGCGCGTAAATTTGAAGAATATGCAAATCGTACTTTTCGAAGACCACTTGGTCAATTCCTTTTTACCTCTTTCACATACACGAGCGCTTGCCGACATGTTCGCAGGAATGTATTCTGTTCAAGATCGTTGGAAATTATTTTTCGAAGAGGAAGAAATTCGCGTTCAAACGCGCCTTGTACTTCAAGAATTGTATGGCGATATTCCAGCTGGGGAAAGTTTGTATGTGAATGCGCGACTGATTCCCAACAAAGAGGTAGTGGAAGCTATTCAGAATTTACAAGTGAACGAGGCTTTCATGCTTCACGATATTTGTGTTGCTGCGCGAGGAAAGCACATGAATTGGGATTCATATGAGCATCGCGCTTGGACGACAGAAGGGATGTGGTTAAATGGAATCACAGATCTTTTTTCAGTGAACGATTACCTCATTCGTGCAGATTTCGCTTTAGCGAATAAAAGCAATGGAGCGCGTCCAAGTGAGCACTGCCGAGTGATTGGCAATAAAGATAACCTATACATTCATCCATCTGCAAAGGTTTTCGATGCGGTGTTGAATGTTGAAAGTGGACCTATTTTCATAGATGAAGAAGCAGAAGTTATGGAAGGAAGTATGCTTCGTGGACCGCTATATATTGGAAAGCATGCGGTGTTGAAGATGGGTACGAAATGTTATGGGCCTTCTTCTTTCGGAGAAGAATGTCGCATAGGCGGAGAGACATCCAATGTCGTTTTTCATCCATACAGCAACAAAGGGCACGACGGCTTTTTAGGAAATGCAGTCGTTGGTTCATGGGTGAATTTCGGAGCCGATTCGAATTGCAGCAATCTGAAAAACAACTACAGCACCGTTTCCATATCAAACGATTTAGATCGAAACGAATTCAATACTGGACTTACGTTTTGTGGCGCCTTGGTAGGCGATCACGCGAAGTTTGGAATTAATACGATGTTGAATACCGGCACCTACGTGGGTGTTGCAGCGAATGTATTCGCAGGTGACTTTCCTCCGAAATGTGTGCCTTCCTTCACATGGGGAACCGGCAGCGTTGAACACAATTTGGAAAAGGCCATTCAAACTGCAGAGCGCATGATGCATCGCAGGGGGAAGGAAATGTCAGCAGCTGAAAGAGCCGTATTGGCGTATGTATTTAAAATAACAGCTGCTTCTCGGTCATAAAGGCAGAGGAATACAAGTGGCATTGACATTGAAAACCGAGGCGTATGAACAAAGAAGTAGAGCACTATTTTTTTTCTGACGAAGAAAATAATCAAGAATATATTCCTCTTATTTCAGCAGAGGACGAAGACAATATGGCGAATGAGGAAACACCTGAAGTGTTGCCCATTCTTCCGTTAAGAAATACCGTACTTTTTCCCGGTGTTGTCATTCCAATTACTGTTGGAAGAGATCGCAGTATTCGCCTCATTCAAGATGCGAATGCGGGAACGAAAATCATTGGAGTTGTTGCACAACGCAATGCAGACATGGAAGATCCTTCGTTCGAAGATCTTCATCATATCGGAACGCAGGCCACTATTTTGCGTATGTTACGCATGCCGGATGGAAGCACAACGGTAATCTTACAAGGAAAGAAACGCTTCTCTATTCAGGGGTTGGTAAATACAGATCCGTACTTTGTAGCGCAAGTCTCTGCATTCGAAGAAATCAATAACAAAGCTGAAAGCAAAAAGCAACAGGCCTTGTTCGAGTCTCTTCGCGATCACGCGTTGAACATTATTAATCTCTCTCCAGATATCCCAAGCGAAGCGGCTTTGGCCATTAAGAACATTAATGGACTGTCATTCCTTACCAACTTCATTTCATCGAACATGAAGGCCGATGTAGAGAAGAAGCAAGAGCTTTTAGAGATAGCAGATTTAGATGAAAGAGCGAAGAAGGTGTTCGAGCAATTGCACAACGATTTGCAAATGCTGGAAATGAAGAAGGAAATTCAGAAGAAGGTTCATATTGATATTTCGAAGCAACAGCGCGAGTATTTTCTCACACAGCAAATCAAGCAGATTCAAGACGAGCTAGGAGCTAATCCGCAGAAGGAAGAA
>JBJOPP010000211.1:0-7702 GCA_046050685.1 Bacteroidota bacterium | reverse complement strand
GTAGTAAAATTTCCAGATACTGTCTTCCTTTCCAACTACATTGAATTTTCCAATGCTGCGAATTTTTCCATTCGGATAAAGGTCTTTGTACATACTCTGTGCATTTCCTTTCAACGAAAACAAAAGAGAGCATACGATTACAAAAAGTGGCGCAAGGCGAAAGAGGGTCTTCTTCATGATTCGAAAATAATGGCTTGTTCTGAATCTAAAACACCGTTCAACCTGTTTTATTGAACATTGCAGCGCTTATATTTGAACACTAAACCTTTTGCCATGCGTTCGATATTTATTTCCTTTTCAATTGCTTTACTCGCTGTATTAGGCGCTTACTTCTTCATTCCCTCTGTTACCATGGTTCCATACACAGGCGGATTTATGGAAGAAGGACATGGCGTAAATCCTTCCAGCAGAAAATATTTTGAATACATGCGTAACCGCGACCCTGAAACAGGAGAGGTTCCGACAGGAATTTTTGAGCGTTGTGTGAACTTCGCGAATCACTTGCCTCGCGTGGCAGATAGAGATTACAACTGGACATCTAGAGGTCCTTACAATATTGGCGGAAGAACACGCGCCTTCGCGGTTGATGTGTTAAATAGCAATCACCTTATTGCAGGATCTGTTACGGGTGGAATGTGGAATTCATTGAACGGTGGACAGTCGTGGAATAAGACTACCGCACCGGAGCAATTACAAAGTGTAAGTTCCATTGCGCAAGACACCCGCCCTGGACACGAGAGCACGTGGTACTATGGTTCAGGAGAAGAATTTTACGGAGTGGTTTCAGGGACTTCGTTCACCGCGCTGTTAAGCGGTGACGGTATGTGGAAAAGCACAGACAACGGACAAACGTGGTCGCACCTGATGACAACGTCAAGTGGAACTCCGCAAAACAACATGCAAAATGGAAGCTACGATTTCGTTTGGCGCGTTATAACCGATCACACGAATTTGGTTGAAGATGTTGTTTATGCCGCTGTTTTCAACGGAATTATTCGAAGCAACGATGGAGGAAATACCTGGACAGAAGTGCTTGGATTTACTTCGGGCGCAAGTGAATTTGTTGATGTAATGATGACCCCATCGGGTGTGCTGTACGCCACCTTCAGCGACAACAGTACCAACGGTGGAGGATTCTTCAGAAGTACAGATGGCATTAGCTGGACAGAAATTTCACCAGTGCTTCCACAAATTGCAAACTTGAGAAGAACGGTGATGTGCGCGAATCCGCAAAACGAAAACGAAATTTATTTCTTGGGTGAAACCATTAACAATACGTTTTATCCAATCGATCACTTTTTCTATAAGTACACTTATTTGAGTGGAGATGGAAGCGGCGTAGATGGAAGTTGGGAAAACCGCTCGGCGAATCTTCCTTCAACACCTTGTCAGTTGTTCACGGGTATCGATTATGATTTTGGAACCTTCCGCACACAGTTCAGCTACGACATGTGTATAGCACATCATCCGACCATTCCTGATTTAGTATTTATCGGTGGAACGAATTTGCATAGAAGCACCGACGCATTCGCAACTTCAACTTCTGTGGATTGGATAGGCGGATATCGTTGTAATGTTCCGGAACCATGGCATTACGTATACCCCGAGCATCATCCCGATCAACATTTCATCACATTCGATCCTGCGAATAATTTGGGTATGTACAGCTTGAACGATGGCGGCGTGCGATACACAGCAGATGTTACTGCTGATAGTGTGCAATGGCAGTCGCTGAATAACGGTTACTTGACGTCACAGTTTTACACCGTAGCATTGGAGCCAGGCAATACGAACAGTCAATTCCTCATGGGAGGAATGCAAGACAATGGAACGTGGTTAACGCATACGTCAGATGCAGCTTCACCTTGGAGAGAAATGCATGCCGACGACGGTGCCTATTGCGCCATGCCCTTCGGTGCAGACTATGTCATTACTAGCTCTCAAAGCGGAAGAATGTTCAAGAAGTCAATCGATGAAAATGGAAATCTGACAGGCACTGAACGCATAGATGCAGAGAACGGTCCTGCTGCGCTTTTCATTAATCCGTTATTATTAGATCCATGGACAAACAGATTGTTCATTGCTGGAAATAAAATGATTTGGTACCTTGATCGCGTAGACACGATTTCGGTTACCGGAAACTATCCAACAGCGCGCAACACCGACGATTGGTCGAACGTTGCGACAAGCACAATTACTTTAACTCAAGGAAGTATTTCATGTCTCGACATGGCATATACCGATAATTCTGTATTGTATTACGGAAGTTCTGCAGGAAAATTATTCAAGCTAACAGACCTCTATGGTACACCTGTGAAGACGAATATTTCTTCAACATTGTTTCCACCCAACGCATACACTTCTGCAGTAAGCACAAATGATTTGAACGCGAATGAAGTCATGGTGAGTTTTTCCAACTTCAATAAGAAAAGTATTTTCCATTCTACGGATGCTGGTGCAACATGGGCAGATGTAAGTGGAAATCTAGAAGAGAATGTAGACGGAACAGGGAATGGTCCTGCGGTGTATTGGGTTGAAATTTATCCGAGTACCCCAACCATTTATTTGGCGGGAACAAGTGCTGGTTTGTTTAGCACAACGGAATTGAACGGTGAAAGCACTGTTTGGCAAATGGAAGGAGCAAGCACAATCGGAAACGCTGTGGTGAACATGATTACTTCTCGTCCGTTCGACGGCACGGTAGCGGTGGCAACACATGCGAATGGAATATTCACTGCGAACTTACCTGTTGTTCCGGAAGTCTCTGTTGAAGCACTTGCAGACCGAATGGTAACAGTATCTGCTTTCCCGAATCCAACAGTAGATGAAATTCATTTCAACATGCAATTGGTTCCCGGTGAAGAAACTTCAATGAATATTTATTCGTTGGAAGGAAAATTATTGAACTCGAAAAAATGGAAGGCGGTTGGAAGAGAGCAGTTGTCGTGGGAAGCCGCTCATGCAGGAACATTTATTTATCAATTGAAATCCGGAAGCATCACAAGAACCGGTAAATTTGTTGTCACAAAATAATTCGAATTATGTCTGAAATCATTTCAACCGATAACGCACCGAAGCCCGTAGGCGCATACCCACACGCAAGAAGAGTGGGGAATCTTTTATTTCTTTCGGGTGTGGGTCCGCGCATTGCAGGTAGCGATGCGAACGACACAGGAGTACCTGGATTGAAGTTAGATAAATTCGGAAATTTTATTGAATTCGATTTTGAAGCACAGTGCAGAAACGTATTCGATAACGTGAGAGCAATCTTAGATGCGAGCGGATCGAAGTGGGAGAACTTGGTAGACGTGAC
Organism: Bacteroidota bacterium; assembly: GCA_046050685.1. Lineage (GTDB taxonomy): Bacteria > Bacteroidota > Bacteroidia > Flavobacteriales_D > Sanyastnellaceae > CAIZGX01. The sequence goes on along the minus strand of JBJOPP010000211.1, from coordinate 4,389 downwards.
AGTCTTCTTGGTAAATATGAAGCGCGATTTCCAAACCTACAATCGCCTATATGCTGAATACTTCAAGGACGCTAATCCCTGCAGAACAACTGTAGAGATTAACGCCCTTCCATCGCCTATTGCGATTGAGTTGAAGTGTATAGCTACTATTTAACCTTCACACCCCAGATATCTACGCCTTGGAATTGTTGCAATTCCATTTTAATAGATCCTACTTTAATTTTTGCTTGCGCCATAATGGGCAAGTGGTGTGCGTCGTCTGTTACCCAAACGGCTAGGTCATTGGGATCTTTGAAGATGCGTCCTTTTTGAACCACCGGTGCGAAGCGCAAACATTTGAACGTTCCTGCGTCTACACTCACAGTCTCTTTTCCTACGTAACGCATTTTCAAACGGTAGATTTCATCGTCGACCAAGGTTTCAATGGTTATGATGTCTCCTGCCTTTGTATTCGTGAAGTCCATGGTACGCGCATAGAACGCCGCACTCATCATGTCTTGAACGAAAGCAGGAGCAAGGTATCCTTCATTTTTTCTATTCTTGAATGCACGTTTGTGCTGAAAGAAAAAATAGTCTTGCATAATCATGTAGCCGCCTTCATCGCAATTGCGTTTGAATTGGTAAGGAAAAATTCCTTGCTTGTCTACATAGGTTTCGTATTTGTCGCGCACTTTGAAGAACCAGTCGAATGATCCAGAGCTGTGTCCTTCGCCCACAATGTGGTAGGTATCTCTACCCGCGAATTTTTTATTTCCTTCCTCAACAGAGATGGTTGCAACGCCCGCGTCTACGACTCCGTAGTGGATGCGATATGTAGATTTCTCTCCAGAAGTAAATGCGTAGTTATTGATGCTGCGCAGCGCGTGCACAGGTAAGTTTTCAACTTTAACTGGCGTAGGTTTTGAACTTTGGCCGAGCATGTTCAGCGCTCCCACTGACAATGCGGTAAACAAGAAAAGGTGTTTCATAAAGTCGTTTTGTTTTTGGTTAACGGAACTTTCGATCCGAAATTTCAAACATTGGACCAAAAACTTATTCCACCACAACGCGCTTCACGGTGAATGAATTTTCTGTTCTGAAAATGAACTCGTAAAGTCCGGGTGCGAAATCAGAAACATCAACGGAATAGCGCATGCTATTGAATTGGAAGTTCGAAATATTCTTTCCAGAAACATCTTTCACTTGCACCGAAACATTTCCTGCGTGAGCATTCAATTCGATATTCAAATCAGATGAAGTTGGATTCGGATAAAGGTTTAAACCAATTTCATTCAACGTGTAAGTATAGATATTCGTTTCGTCGATGTATCCATCGCAGTCGTTGTCTATTCCATCTACAGTTTCAACCGCTGAAGGGCTAATTGCCGGATTAGAGTCGTCGCAATCATCGTTGTTGGTAGCTGCTCCTGTTGGCACAGTGCACGAATAAAGAACTACACCAGCGCCATATCCATCGCCGTCGATATCCATGTAATACGCTTGTCCCAATCCTTCGTCAATGGCTCCGTTACAGTTGTCGTCAACATCGTTACAGAATTCAGTTGCCCCCGGATTCATTCCGCTGTTGTTATCGTCACAATCTCCTGCACAAGCAGAGTACCCGTCGCCATCCGCATCGAATCCTTCGTCAATTGTCCCATCACAGTTGTCATCGAGGTTGTTGCACAATTCCATTGCGCCTGGATAAGCCAATGCATTTCCATCATTGCAATCGTCAACACACGAGAAGTATCCATCACCGTCTAAATCTGCATTCGTTGTAATGAATGAACTGTTGTCGTTGCAGTCGTTACCGTTCGTCACATATCCCGAAGGAATTTCGCAACCGGTTGCAAGTGTTTGTGGATCGCCGTATCCATCACCGTCTGCATCTTGGTAATAAGTTATCTCGTTTGAAACAGTTACAGCACCTACCCAAGTAACGCTGTCGTTCGCGGTTCCATTGGTAACCATTAAGGTCACATTGTAAGTCCCAGGAGCGGTATACATTACGTATGGGTTTTGAAGGTTCGATGTGCTAGGCACTCCACCTTCGAATATCCAGTTCCAAGTGGTTGGATTGTTATTCGTATTGTCAATGAAGTGAACAGGATAGTTCACACAAGAAACATTGTTAAAGGTTGCGTTTGCAGCAATGTATTGAACAGGCAAGCAAGGTCCTATTTCAGTAAGTACATTGTGCGTGAAAATGTTCAACGCCTCATCGAATGCGGCGATGCAAATTTCATTTCCTGTAAAGGTTTCAACATATACACGAAGAATAGGTGTTGGCGTGAAGTGCACGGGAATCATGCTTCCGAGGTGTCCAAGCGCTCCAACTTTTACGCCACCAACTTCTTTGTACACAATAGCAGACCATGTTGTAATTGGAAGAAGTGATGTTACGTTGGTAAGGGTTGCTCCTCCAATATCGAATTGCAAAGCGTTCACTTCACCGTTTGGATTCAGGATGGTTACATCGAAGTAACCCAATTCAGCATTCACATTCGTAACACCAAGTGTAACGGTTTCAGATGCATCAACAATTTCAGGATCCCATCCGCAAGGTTGCATGTTTCCTGGGATAACACCTGCATCGATTTGTGCGTGAATGCACTCTTCGAGGTATGCAGCATCTGCAATGCTAATGTCTCCGTCGCTGTTCAAGTCGTTGCAAATAGAAGCAGACATGTCTGAATAGACGGCTGAATTTCCGTACATGTCTACGTCAACTTGCGTGTAACTTAAGTCTTCGTTCAAGTCACCTTTTTTCGTTTCAGCGGGACAATTGCCCAAACAATCGGGTTGAGCATTTCCGAAGAGTTGGCCCACGCAGTCAACGATTTCAGGACAAGAACCGATTGGAAGTTTTACGAAGTTGATGATGTTGTTCATGGCATCGCGTTCGAAGGAAATACATACTTGCGCCCAGTTGTTGTCGTAGCGCAATTCATAGTTTCCAAGAGCGTCTGGGTCTTGATCCCAGTTGGTTCTAACAACGAGGTGATAGGTTCCTGCAGGTACATTGGTAATGTCAATCCATTGACAACTCAACCCAGAGCTATAAACATCGTAGCAACCGGCAGTAATTCCCATGTTTCCACATCCGTATTTTGCAACACCCGTAACACAACCTAAATCCAAAACGCAGAATCCATTTTTGAATCCGATTTCAGGCATTAGATTCCCGTTGTTGTCATACAAAAGATATTCTGCATAACCCGAATAGTGGTAATGGTTGTGGCAAGGGTCGAAAATGAATTGTGGATTGTTTACGTTAGGAACGCCAATGAAATAATCGAGGTTTCCGATGTTGTCTATTCGAGTTGAGAAACGTACGATTTGACGAGTGCCTAATCCTTGCAAACATCCTTCGTTTACCAAACATCCGTCTGTTGCGGTTAGTGTCGTTTGGTAAAGTGAAGTGTACAATACATTTCCTTCCACCAATAAATCAGGACCCACGTTTGAACAGTTCGGATCTCCGTTGTAATAACATACTGAAGGAGCTTCAGCAAGCGGGCTGTAGTTACAAGCATTCAAGTCCATGCAACCAACGATAGGTCCCATGTATTCAAACAATACTTGGAAAGAAGACAATCCGCATGCTCCCCCTTCGTCGCCAACGCGCACGTAGTAGGTCATTCCACCTTCGAGGTAGGGAGTAATTTCAGCTTCAATGCCACAGAGGTCATCGTTGTAAGTATAGGTCGCTTCAACGGTGTTATCGAATAACGCCATGTTGCAATAGTCGTACAACCAAATCTTTGTATCGCATCCCGCCAATCCACACGTTGAAACTTGATATTGTCCGTTTACAGAAGGTGTAAATGAATACCAGGTATTCGGTGCTGGAACAGCATTCAATCCGAGGTTTGCCACAATCGCGTTGTCGCAACTTGTTCCTTGCGGACAGTTTACTTGAATCGTTGCAAGTGCACCAAAGGCAGTACCTGTGGCAACGGAATTTCCATCTAAATAAATGTTATACGCACCCGCTCCGTTTGCGCAGCAGAGTCCGTTCGATCCTGTATCATAAATTTCTACACGGTGACAATTATTGCTAATACAGAAGTTAGCATCGTTGCTTGTGCCTTGCTGAATAACAAGATTTTCTTGATTGAAAACTTTCCATGAAGTTTGTTGTGGAAGGTTATCAGCTGTAATGTCTACGGTTAAATTATGTCCACTTGTAACAATTACGTTCAACGTAACGCTATTGCTATTCCCTTGTGGATCGTAGGTTGTAAGCGTAACTGGGAACATTCCAACTGAGGCAAAAGTGGTGGTTGGATTTTCCAATGTTGAAGTTGAAGGAACAGATCCCGCAGGGAATGTCCATTCAAACGCTGTTGCATTTCCGGTTGATGTGTTGTTGAATTGAAAATTCATGCAATTCGTTCCGGAAGG
>JBJOPP010000210.1:0-22478 GCA_046050685.1 Bacteroidota bacterium | reverse complement strand
TCCATTTTCATAACCATCTTCATTTCGTCGTACGTATTTTTTAAGGAGCCTTTTGAAGCGTATGTAAGTTACCTGGCTTTCGTTATTTTCTTTCCGATATTCTTTACCAAATTCGGATTGCCTCGTTGGCCTGTTCTGCTGTTCTTTCCCCTGCTCATTTCTGGAATCGTATACGTAGCAGCAGGACAGAACACGTCAACCATGTTCACCAAAATTTTTGTTGGATTCTTCGCTTCCGTTCTCTTCTATCACTACGTTATTCAGGTGTTCGATTTCAAATTGAAAGAGCTCTTCAGATATTACATGGTAGGTGCACTCATCGTTTCCTTCATTGGACTTTTCCAATTGTTTTCTTATTTCGTTGGATTTACTCCCGGCTACAATTACAACTGGCTGTTTAACAAATGGAGTTTAACAGAGGGTGGATTAGGTTTACGCTTGAACTCTGTATTCTCTGAACCCTCTTATTTCGCGGCGGTTATCAGTCCAGCTTTCTTTACTGCATTGTACAACATCATAGCAAGAAAAACACTTTTCATCCGCCGTTGGCACAGCGCTGTAATTATTGTAGCATACCTCCTCACCTATTCAAGTTTGGGTATCATTGGAATCTTTGTGGCTATCGTTCTTTTCCTGTTGAATCTAGGAGTTGTTAAATACTCCATCATCTTCGTACCACTTTTCATTTTCTCGTTTGATTACGCCTATAAAAACGTTCCTGAATTCACCGATCGTTGGGATGGTACTTTTACCATGTTTGAAACCAAGAATTACAAAAGCTATGACATTCACGGTTCAAGTTTCGTATTGTACAACAACTATCACATTGCATACGAAAACTTCAAAAGGCATCCGCTTTTTGGAACAGGTCTTGGCTCGCATCCCGTTGCATTCGATAAGTACTCACTGACCAATCTCGCAGGCGCTGTTGATATCGAGTTCAATAAAATGGATGCCAACTCCATGGCTTTGCGACTCATGTCTGAAACGGGTATCTACGGTTTGTTTGTCATGTTCTTCATCTTATTCAAATGCTGGATATTCAAACCGAAAGCCGCTTCCGAAGAGCACTGGGTAATGTCGAATGGAATTGCACTAATTATTATTTTGTACTTGGCTCGTCAAGGCCATTACTTCTTGAACGGATTCCCATTTTTCTTGTGGATGTACTTCTACCTTGCCAAAGACAACAAGATAGAACGCGCTTTGCAAGAAGAAGCAAAAGCTAAGCTTGAAGCTGCCGCATGAGAATATTAATTTTATATCGGGAATTGGCGGGATATACCGTTGAATGCGTCAACAAGCTTGCGCATGAGCATGAGATTTTATTGATTCGCTATCCCGTGAATTCTGAAGCACCTTTTCAATTTCATTTTCATTCAAACATTCAAGTTGTTTCTAAATCGGAAATTACGCCAAATGAAATTCAGTCTTTCAACTCCGATTTTGTCCTTTGCAGCGGATGGGGTGATAAAGATTATTTAAAGTGGGTGAAGATCTTGAATAAACCAACTGCTGTGGCTTTTGATACGATCTGGGGGCCATCCTTGAAATTTATTCTTGGCGGAATTTACTTCAAACTAAATCATAAGAAACTTTTCAATTTCGCATTTATACCTGGAAATGCACAACTGAAAACAGCAAGGAATATCGGTTTTTCAAACGAGAAAACGTTCAATGGATTCTACACCTGTGAAGATAGTTTTCGGACAAACCGCAAACATCTTTCTGAAAAGAAAGAACTATGGTGCATAGCCCGATACATTCCAACAAAGAATCTGAATTTTCTCTGCGAAGCATTTCTTTCCATTGGACCGAATGAACGTTCGGGTTGGACTTTGAACATTGCAGGAACCGGAGAATTATTTCCAAATAGAATATTACATGAATCCATTGTACATCATGGATTTATTCAACCGAAAGAATTAAGCGTAAAACTAGAAAATGCTTCAGCGTTCGTTCTGCCAAGTCTTTACGAACCCTGGGGAGTTGTTGTACATGAAATGGCTTCACTCGGAAAACCATTAGTGCTTTCGAACGCTGTAGGTGCCAAACAAGATTTATTGGTGGAAGGAAAGAACGGTTATTCTTTCAATCCAAACTCAATAGATGAATTGAAACTTCAACTATTGAAAATATTCAAGACACCAATGGATACGCTTCAAGCAATGGGAAACCATAGTTCGGAAATCGCGTCGCAATTTTCATCCGACCTTTGGGTAAGTCAATTCACTAAAATGCTGAATGCCTCATGTGCGGAATAAGTGCCATTATTCATCCGAAAGACAAGCTTCTTGTTCGAGCTACACTTGAGCGCATGAACGCTGCAATGGCGCATCGTGGGCCAGATGCAGATGGCGTTTATACAAATGAAAATATTGGTTTAGGACATAGACGTCTTTCCATCATTGACACTGAAAATTCGGCCAATCAACCCATGCTCTCTTCCAACAAAAAATGGGTCATTGCCTTCAACGGTGAGATTTATAATTATGTTGAATTAAAAGCCAACGAGCTGCAAGGTGTGTCCTTTCAGACCGAAAGTGACACAGAAGTTCTTCTTGAGCTGATTCAAAAATATGGTGTTGAAAGCCTTTCAAAATTGAAGGGCATGTTCGCATTTGTTCTGCATAACATTGAAACTACAGAAACCTTCGTAGTTCGCGATCGATACGGCATGAAGCCGCTGTATTATTCCATGCAGAAAGCAGGATGTGTAATCGCATCCGAATTGCGTGCATTACTCGCAAGCGATTGTATTCCAAAAAAATTAAATCGCGTTGCACTTGAAGAGTATGTTGAATCGCAAACGGTTTGTGCGCCTAATACCTTGATTGAAAATGTTTATTTACTAGAGGCTGGACATTACTTGCATTTCAAGAAAAACGAAACAACTAAGCATTGCTATTATCGCTTATTGGATGACACATCCTACGTGCTCTCGGATAAAAAAAGCAGTGAAGAATTATTACGTTCGACCTTACGTGAATCTGTAATGCAGCATATGCGTGCCGATGTTCCTTTCGGAGCGTTTTTAAGCGGTGGAATTGATTCGTCTTTGCTTGTTGGTTTAATGAGTGAAGTTAGAAGTGAGAAGATAAATACGTTTCAAATTTCATTTGAAGAAGAAGCCTTCGACGAACGGAAATATGCGCAACTGGTAGCAAAGAAATTCAACACTGATCACCACGAGATTAATTTGAGTGCAAGCGCATTTCTCAAAGACATTCCTGCCGCGGTTGCAGCCATTGACTTTCCAAGCGGAGACGGACCGAATACATTCGCTGTTTCGAAAGCTGCAAAGGAAGCGGGTATTACCGTAGCTATTTCCGGATTAGGCGGAGACGAATTGTTCGCGGGTTATCCCGTTTTTCAATACATGCAAAGCATTGAAAAATCATTCTTGTTGAAGCTGTCGTATCCGTTAAGGAAATCAGCATCTGTATTATTGAATTCGATTTCTTCCAGCAGGTCACTGCGGAAAAAAGCTGAACTATTGGGTTTGCCAAAAGCCAATTTAGCTTCAGCCTTTCCTTTGGTAAGAAGTGTTTGGAAGGCCAATGAATTAGTTCCTAGAACAATGAAGCATTTTGAAATTGAAAACAACTTCAATTTCATTTTTGAAAAAAACGCTCCTCTTCTTAATCGTGTTTCAGCAGCAGAGATTGAATCATACATGCAACATGTCTTGCTTCGCGACAGCGATCAGATGAGTATGGCCCATTCTCTTGAAATACGTGTTCCTTTTTTAGATCATCAAGTGGTTGAATTAGCAACACACCTTTCAACGAATTTGAAGAATCCTACTTCACCCAAAAAATTCCTTACAGATTCCTTTACTGACCTGCTTCCCCACGAAGTGGTAAATCGAAAGAAAATGGGATTCACTTTACCGTGGAGCGTTTGGATGAGAAATGAACTGCGTGACTTTACCGAACAAGGATTTAATGTGCTATATGAGCAAGGCGTGGTAAACGAAAAGGTACTTCGAAATACGTGGAGTAAATTTATTCTAGGCAGCGAAGAGAAGTCTTTCATTTCGTTTTGGCATTTATCTGTGTTAGGGCATTGGATGAAGAACAATAGAATTACCTTCGACGCATGAAAATACTGGTATTCTCCGATTGGTTCTATCCAGGATCGCAAGCTGGCGGCCCGATTCAATCGCTGATTTCCATGATGAAGTTTAGTTCAGATACGTTCTACGTCGTTACACGAAATACCGATCTAAACAGCACAACGCCCTACAGCAATGTGCGTTCAAATACTTGGCAAACCAGTTTTCAAGAGAATATTCAAGTCTATTATTTGAATGAAAAATCTCTGAATGAGAATTTCATTTTTAAAATTCACCATGAAATAAAGCCAGATCGAATTTATTTGAATTCCATGTGGTCGCCAAAGTTCACACTGCTGCCTTTGCGTGCATGTCGAAAAAACGGATGGTCAAATCAATTGGTTCTAGCACCGCGAGGTATGCTGAAACCTGCGGCATTCAATCAGAAAGGGTTCAAGAAAAAACTATTCATGTTCGTAGCCAAAATAAACAAGCTCTATGCGAATATTACTTGGCACGCTACCAGTGAAATTGAACAAGCCGAGATTAAACATCATTTTCCAACAGCAAAGATTCGAATTGCGCCAAACATTTCGAACGCTGCGGTTACACAATCCAAAAAGGAATTAAGCTCACCGTTCAGAATTCTAACCGTTGGTAGAATAAGTCCAGAGAAAGGCTACCACGAAGCGCTTGCAGCGCTCCGCAAATGGAACCCCAAACAAATAGTGCAATGGGACATTGTAGGTTTGAGAGAAAACACTGAACTCGTTCGGGTTTTGCTGAATGCCGAACAGGAATTTGGTTCCATTAAAATTCAAATGCACGGACACAAGAATCAAGATGAGTTGAAGTCGTTTTACGAAAAAGCACACCTATTCTTTCTTCCAAGCAGAGGAGAAAATTACGGACATGCCATTGCAGAAGCGCTCTCCTATGGCACACCTGTGGTCATTTCCGATACAACCCCTTGGAAAAACTTGGAAGAAGAATTTGCCGGAAAAACAACTTCCCTTAATCCTTGGAAATTGTCTGAATCGCTGGATTTCTTTGTTGGTTTATCGAAAGATGATTTTCAAATATGGTCGGAAGGGGCTCGGAAATACGCTTCAAAGCACGTGAACTCCCCCGAAACTCTCTCTCTGAATGAGAATCTTTTCAAATAATCAATCTTGCGCAGCACCTTGTGAAACATCTTTCGAAGAACCTTGTATAGCATCTCGAATAGTTGTTAATTTGCCTCACACAATTCCACCATGAACTTAGTTGTACTTTCTAGAAACGTTAAGCTTTATAGCACCAAGCGTTTGGTTGAGGCCGCTCAGAAAAGAGGCCACGAAATTCGCGTCATCGATCACTCGAAATGCGACTTAGTTATTGAAAAGAAAAAACCAAAAGTGCTCTATCGTGGAGAAGAGATAACAGGCGTCAATGCTGTTATTCCGCGTATTGGTGCTTCGGTAACTTTCTACGGAACTGCTGTTGTTCGTCAGTTTGAAATGATGAATGTATTCACTGCTGTAGAATCGCAAGCATTGGTTCGTTCACGTGACAAACTGCGCAGTTTGCAAATCTTATCCCGTGCAGGTTTAGGACTTCCGAAAACGGTATTCACCAACTATTCAAAAGATGTTGAACGTACATTGAAAGAAGTTGGAGGAGCGCCTGTAATCATTAAACTTCTTGAAGGAACACAAGGATTAGGCGTTGTACTTGCTGAAAACAAAAAAGCTGCGGTTTCCGTAATCGAAGCGTTCAACGGATTGAAGGCGCGTGTTATCGTACAAGAGTTCATTAAAGAATCACGTGGAGAAGACATTCGAGCATTTGTGGTAGACGGACATGTGGTGGGCGCTATGGTTCGTACCGCGAAAGAAGGCGAGTTCAGAAGCAATCTTCACAGAGGTGGAACCGCAAAGGTGATTGAACTGACCCCTGAAGAAGAAATCGCAGCCATTAAAGCAGCCAACGCAATGAAATTAGGAATCGCGGGCGTAGACATGCTTCGCAGCGAAAGAGGTCCTTTGATTATTGAAGTGAATTCTTCTCCAGGCCTTGAAGGAATTGAATCTGCAACGGGCGTCGATATTGCAGGACAAATCATCAAGTATATTGAAAAGAACGTTTAAATAGTTCTGCTTGTTTGTGAGCGCTTCGGTGTAAATTGCGGAAAAATTTTACCATGCGTTTCGGAACCAAAGCCATTCACGCGGGACAAGAGCCCGATCCAACAACAGGAGCCATCATGACTCCTATTTATCAGACTTCAACATACGTACAAGAATCTCCGGGTGTGCACAAAGGCTATGCCTATGCGCGTGGAAAAAATCCTACACGTGTTGCGCTTGAGCGTTGTTTGGCTGAATTGGAAAATGCAAAGCATGGCTTGTGCTTCTCAAGCGGAATGGGCGCTGCAGATGCAATCATTAAATTACTTGTTCCTGGTGACGAGGTTATTGCTACCGACGATTTGTACGGTGGAAGCTACCGCATGTTCACGAAAGTTTTTGCGAAATATGGAATTGTATTTCACTTCGTAGATATGCACGATTTCGATGCCCTTGAAAAAACGGTAAACGCAAAGACGAAAATGTTGTGGGTGGAAACACCAACCAACCCCATGATGAAAATCATAGACATTGAACGCTGCGTAGAATTTGCAAAAAAGCATAATTTGATTTCTGTCATAGACAACACTTTCGCTTCGCCATACCTTCAAAATCCGTTAGACATGAACGCGGATATTGTGATGCACAGCGCTACAAAATATTTGAACGGACACAGCGATGTTGTCATGGGAGCTTTGTGCACCAATGACGACAACTTGTATGAGCAATTGGCATTCATTGCCAATTCATGCGGAGCAACACCCGGACCACAAGACAGCTTCTTGGTATTGCGCGGATTGAAAACATTGCACGTTCGTATGGAAAGACATTGTGCGAACGGTGTTGTAGTTGCGAACTTCCTAGCGAATCATCCGAAAGTTGAAAAGGTGTACTGGCCTGGTTTCCCTTCTCATCCAAATCATGAAGTTGCGAAAAAACAAATGCGTGATTTTGGTGGAATGATATCTTTCAGTTTGAAAGGTGATCGTTTCGAAGACGCTTCTACCCTAGCGCAAAACGTTCATGTATTCTCTTTAGCTGAATCTCTTGGCGGAGTAGAATCATTGCTTGGACATCCGGCTTCAATGACACACGCCTCCATTCCAAAAGCGGAAAGAGAAAAAAGTGGAATCACTGATTCATTGTTGAGATTAAGCGTTGGAATTGAAGACGCTGAGGACTTGATCGAAGATTTAACAAATGCATTAAATGCAATCTAATATGAGCAAAAAAAACGTTGCCGTTGTTGGGGCAGGATTAGTTGGAAGTTTATGGGCTGTTTATCTCGCTAAACGCGGATACACCGTTTCTGTCTTTGATAGAAGATCAGACATACGCAACGTGAAAGTTGTTCAAGGAAAAAGTATCAATCTTGCGTTAAGCGATCGCGGTTGGAAAGGCCTTGATGGCGCCGGCATTCGCAAAGAAATTGAAGAAGTTGCTCTTCCAATGAGCGGCAGATTGATGCACGCTATAAACGGTGAATTGACCTACCAACCCTACGGAAAAGAAGGACAAGCCATCTACAGTGTTTCTAGAGGAATTTTGAATCAAACATTGGTGCGTTGCGCAGCTGAATTCGAAAACGTTTCACTCAACTTCGAGCACAAATGTGTCGATGTTGAATTGGATACAAACACCGTTGTATTCGAAGGAAAAAATGGTGAACGTGTTCGTCAACAATACGATCAAATATTCGGAACTGACGGTGCCTTCAGTGCTGTTCGTGCACGCATGACAAAACTCGATCGCAACGAATACTCTCAATCCTACTTGGACCACGGATACAAGGAATTAGAAATTCCAGCAAACGAAGACGGTACGCACAAAATGCGCAAAGATTGTCTTCACATCTGGCCACGTGGAGAGTTCATGATGATTGCACTTCCCAATATCGACGGTAGTTTCACATGCACACTCTTCTTCCCATTTGAAGGCGAAGTTTCATTCGATAAATTAAAAACAGATCAAGACGTTCTCGATTTTTTTGAGAAATATTTCCCAGATGCAAAGGCAATGATGCCAGAGCTTTTGTTAGACTTCAACACGAACCCTACGGCAAGTTTGGTCATGACCAAATGCAATCCTTGGAACTATAAAAACCAAGTGGCTCTTATGGGAGACTCTGCTCATGCTATCGTTCCATTTTACGGACAAGGCATGAATAGTGGATTTGAAGACTGCAGCGAACTTGATCGCCTCATGACGGAAATGGGTGAAGACCATCCCGATCTTTTGAAAGAATACGGAAAAATGCGCAAGCCTAACGGCGATGCAATCTTGGAACTTGCCCTTCGCAATTATATCGAGATGCGCGATTTAACGGCCGACAAAGATTTCCTTCTTCAGAAAAAAATTGAAGGTCGCTTTGCAACGAAGTACCCTGAAAAATGGATCCCACTTTATTCGCAGGTAACCTTCTCTCATATTCCATATCATGAAGCGCTAAGCAGCGGAATTCGTCAGAATGAAATCATGAAGGAAGTCATGAACAGACCCGACATTGAAGCGGTGTGGGACAGCGAAGAAATTGAAAACGAAATTCTAAAGCGCCTTTAAAATTGCACCCGCAATTGTGCGGTGCAATCTGTTTTTCGAAATCCATCAATGGCCGAATCTCCTGAAGAGATTTGGTCTCTGTCGGTATATGTCCATTGCGCAATTCGAATCCATAAATCAATGTTTCTTCGAATATCAAATTTGAAGATTCCATAGATTCTCGCTCCCTTTCCGTAATACGCAGGAATGCTGTAGCTGTAGAGAACATCGTTCTCGTAGGCATATAGTCTAGCGTTCCAAGCGTCTGTTTGAAACAATGCGTATCGGAAGGTTATCGTGCAAGGCACACCCATTTTCTTCCATATGACATCTTGAAAAACGAGATATCCATTTTCAGTTGGAAGTCCTTCTTCATTGGTTTTCACAAACTCCAAACGACTGTGTAACTTCAAACTTTCCGTTGGACTGAAAATGAAATTCAATCGAATCTGTTCCGATAATTTATCGACTGGAAAATCAATTCGATTCAGCTCATTGTGATCAACGGATGTTCTTCGAACGCGCACGCGCGCATAGAACTCGTGCTTCTTATCGGGCTTGTAATTGAACTGAACAACATGATCACTGAAGCTCGAAGGTGCAGTCACTTGATAACGCAACCAAGGATATTGCACACCATCTGAATACGCATTAACGCTTATCTTTTTTGAGAGCTGAGCTTGCACACTAACATACATTCCCCACTCATTCGAAGGAAAAACACTGCTTCCTTCAGCAATAACATTCGAATAAACCGATTGGAAATCTTGGTCGAAATTCCGAAACAAAACCGTAGCTGACACCCGCGAATGTATGGCTGCAGTGAAACCAGCAACATAGGCATATGCATTGTTTGAACTGCGCGAAACCTCTCCAAACAGCGAGACATTTTGCCACACGCCTTCCGCATACATTCCCACTGCGCGCTGTATTTTTCCAGCGAATTTTCCTTGCGCATACCAATCTGTTCGTGCTGCAATAGAATCGCTCAAACTGCGCTGAACAGCAACAGTTCCCAATTTCCACATTCCCCTTTGAACGAAAATATTTCCACCCGCTACAATTTCAGTCAACACATTCTTCTTCGCGATTTCGCTTTCGGTTCTGTGAAGACCTCCCAATAGAATTGAACTCACAGCCGATTCATCATCTGCAATTACTGAATCTGTGTTGAAGGAGGCATCTAGCTTTCGTCGCGAAGCGAAGGCTGTTGCGCTGATAAATTTGTTTCCAAGTGTAATACCTACTCCACGAAAAAACGAACTTTCGTTAACGGAAGAATACGGCTTCAATCCTTGCGCATTTCGTTTCACCTGCACACTGAACGAAGACTTCCCAAATGCCATGCTATTCCAACAGGTAAGCCCTTGTCCAAACTGAACCTGGTAATCGCCAATAACCAATTGCTTCAATGCTTTCGCTTCACGAATGAACAACGAAGCACTCCTGAAATCGGGACCATTCCTTAATGGTTCTCCAATGTCATTTTCGAATGTCATTCCAACCAAAATATTTCTTCGGTATTGGAACCGATAACGCATGTAAGAACCGTATTCACTTCCTAAAAAATTCTTTTCTCCTGTTATTGGATCTGCAACAAATCCAGCTTGCTCTTGCAGCGTTCTCTTCGAACGTAGCATAAGGTCATGTGTTCCTTCTTCCCTCAATCTTCGAAATGAAAAATCAGAAAAACCATCTTCTTCATTCACATACACAAACGGCTGTATCCAACTAACGGTAGGTAGGTCCATACCCCTGATGCTTTGCAATTCAAAAATGCTTTTCAACCTTCCATAATAATCAATGTGTTTCAAGAGAGCATGGATCTGCATGTCGTTAAGCACAAAAAGCGATTGCAGGGTAAGCGCATCGGCGGTATTCAAATTAATCGGATGACGAGCGAAGTAAATTAGATCTTCGGTGAGGGAAGAATAATCCACATCGCTTCCATCTTCCATAAAACTCGAAATTGTTTCAATGCGCTGTTCAACCAGTGCGTTGGTTTCCTCTTGGGCAAACAGCGAAATTCCCTTCCACCCAAAAAGAAAAAAAAGAAGGCACCTACTTTTCCATTCCATAAATCAAAGAGATTTGAGGGGTTACGCCCAATTGCGGATGCACAACGGCGGCCGCATCGAAAGAGCAATTCCGAAATTTCGTTCCAACGCCCATGGACCATGTTTGCCAAAACGTGTTCGTTCCGAATCGCAGCGACAAGGCTTCATCGGGATTGTACTCCAAGCCGAAACTGTAACTCACCGAAGATTGAGTGTTTGTCGTTGAAATCACTTGGGCTGAAAGAGCCACTTGTTCTCCGAAAGAATAGGTCGTCCCAATTCGAAGGGTTGCGGGTTGCTCTTCTGCATTCTTCAAAGCGCTAGCTGGAAGGTCAATGACCGCCGCCCATTTCCAATCTTTTCGCACATCGTATGTGGCTCCTATGTTCGTCCAAAGAGTGTGGGCGTTTCCGTATCCATTGCTAATTCTGGTGGAAGAGTAACCCACAGCTCCCGACACTTTGAACTTATCTGAAAGCGAAAGGGCATATCCGAGGTTCATGCGTTGACGATTAAATTCAGTATTCCCATAAGATTGGAATACCACCCCCATAACTCCAGTTCCTAAATGCTGTAAAATCGACGCTCCAGCGTCTTTTATTTCAGTAATTCCATACGGAGCTTGACCAAAAAACGCGAAAGAACTGCCCTTCAATTGAGCCGCAGCAGATAAGTTATAAAATCCCGCGAAAGCATCTGACTGAGTAATAGCACTTCCGCTAAGTGCCGCCATTCTTGCTCCGCAAAGGCTCTGCGCATAAATTTCAAACCTAAAAAGAAGCGCGAAAAAGAGTGTGAAAACGAAATATTTCATCTATTTAAGTTAATCCAGAAGAGAAAAACTTTCATATTCCAAGAAGCATTGTATATTTGCACCGCAACATGCGCATGTGGCGTAATTGGTAGCCGCGCCAGACTTAGGATCTGGTGCCGCGAGGCGTGGGGGTTCGAGTCCCTCCATGCGCACTTGAAAAGCGGAGGTCAACCCTCCGCTTTTGTTTTTTATCTTTGCACTCTATTTTCAAAACCTTCCATGGGCAAATACAGGGAAATCAAAGGATTGTCGCTTCCACAAATAGCGAACGACATACAAGCATACTGGCAAGCGGAAAACATTTTCCAACGCAGTATCACTGAGCGCGAAGGCGGTCAGCCATTCGTGTTTTTCGAAGGGCCACCTTCTGCGAACGGAATGCCGGGCATTCACCACGTGATGGCGCGTTCCATTAAAGATATCTTTTGTCGTTACCAAACACTCCTTGGAAAACAAGTTCATCGCAAAGCCGGTTGGGACACGCATGGACTTCCGATTGAATTGAGTGTTGAGAAAACATTAGGCATTAAGAAAGAAGATATTGGTAAGACCATTTCGGTTGAAGAGTACAACAACGCCTGCCGCAAGGAGGTTATGAAGTATACTGACCTCTGGGAAAAGCTTACCAAGGACATGGGTTACTGGGTCGATATGAATGACCCGTATGTTACCTACGACAATAAATACATTGAAACCGTTTGGTGGTTGCTGCAGCAATTGCACAACAAGAATCTGTTATATAAAGGCTACACCATTCAACCGTATTCTCCGGCTGCTGGAACAGGTTTGAGTTCTCACGAATTGAATCAGCCAGGCTGCTACAAAGAAGTGAAAGACACCTCTGCCGTTGCGCAATTCAAACTGATTGAAGCAAACGGTGCCTTGAACGTGAATGCTGATCTTCCGATTTATGTTTTAGCATGGACTACCACTCCATGGACATTGCCATCTAACGTGGCTTTGGCTGTTGGAGCGAAAATAAATTATACTGTTGTTGAATCGTTGACTCCATTTGGAAACGAGCGTGCTTATTTCATTGTCGCTTCAGCGCTTCGTGAAAAGTACTTCCCAATTGCAAATGGCGAAAACTTCGAAGAGTTCAATGCGGGAGATAAAAAAATTCCGAATAAAACAGTTTCAGAAATTTCTGGAAAAGAACTTCTAGACCTTCGATACGAACAACTTCTTCCTTTCGTACAACCGAACGATGGCGATGCTTTCAAGATTATAGCTGGAGATTTCGTTACTACGGAAGATGGAACGGGTATCGTTCACATTGCACCAAGTTTCGGTGCAGATGACTTCCGCGTAGCAAAACAAAACGGCATGGGAAACCTTACCCTTGTTGATCGCAGAGGACGTTTCCTTCCGGAAGTGCAAGACGGGACTTTCTTATTCGGAGAGGAGTTCGTTAAAGAGGCTTACTATTCAGATGAAGAAAAAGCCGCTGAATTGATGAAACAAAAAGCAAGTCTTGGCGGAATCATTAAAGACACCGACAAGCTTCAATATTTGAGCGTAGACGATCGAATTGTTTTGAAACTTCAAACCGAAGGAAAACTTTTCAAGAAAGAAAAATACGCCCACAACTATCCACATTGCTGGAGAACCGACAAACCTGTACTCTATTATCCATTGGATTCTTGGTTTGTGAAAGTGCCTGAAAAGCGCACTCGCTTGGTTGAATTGAACAACACCATTCAATGGAAGCCAGAATCTACGGGAATCGGAAGATTCGGTAATTGGTTGGAAAATGCGAACGATTGGAACCTTTCACGCAGCCGCTTCTGGGGAATTCCTCTTCCAATTTGGCGCACCGAAGACGGAACAGAATCGATCTGCATTGGATCTGTGGAAGAACTTCAAACAGAACTTAAGAAAAGTGTTGCGGCTGGAATTTCAGATTCCAATCCACTTGAAAACTTCGAACCGAACAATCATTCGGTTGAGAACTATAATTTGTTCGATTTACATAAACCGTATGTCGACAAGATTGTATTGGTTAGTCCTAGCGGAAAGCCAATGCATAGAGAAGCTGATTTGATTGACGTGTGGTTCGACAGTGGTGCTATGCCTTATGCGCAGTGGCACTACCCTTTCGAAAACAAAGAAAAAATCGACAACAACCTTTCGTTCCCTGCCGATTTCATTGCGGAAGGAGTTGACCAAACAAGAGGATGGTTCTATACGTTACATGCTATTGCAACGTTGTGCTTCGATTCTGTCGCTTATAAAAATGTTATTTCAAACGGACTTGTCTTGGACAAGAACGGAAACAAAATGTCGAAGCGATTGGGCAATGCGGTTGATCCGTTTGAAACCCTGGGTAAATATGGACCCGATGCTACGCGTTGGTACATGATTACCAATTCCGATCCATGGGACAATTTGAAATTCGATACCGAAGGAATTGCTGAAGTTCAACGAACTTTCTTTGGAACACTTTCTAATACGTATTCGTTTTTCGCTTTGTATGCCAACATTGACGGATTCGAAGCTTCTTCGAATGATCCTGCAGTTGAAGACCGCGCAGAATTAGACAAATGGATATTAAGTAAGTTGAATGCGCTTACGCTTGAAGTGGAGAAAAACCTCGACGCGTTTGATCCAACGCCTGCGGCTCGCGCCATTGAATCATTTGTGAACGATCACCTTTCAAACTGGTACGTTCGACTTGCACGCAAGAGATTCTGGCATGGAGAAATGACCGCGGATAAACGTTCGGCCTACGCGACTCTTCATGCTTGCTTGAAACAAGTAGCGCAATTGATGAGTCCGTTCGCACCATTCTACTCAGATTGGTTGTTCCAAAGCTTAAACAACAACAACGAGTCTGTTCATTTGTCTCGATTGGAAGTAGGAAGTTTCAGAGATGAAAGCTTGGAAGCACGCATGGATCTTGCTCAGCGCATTTCTAGCATGGCGCTTTCGATTCGTAAAAAGGAAAACATCAAGGTTCGTCAGACCCTTGCTGAAATTCGTATTCCTGTTTTGGACGAAACCACACAATCTCGCATTGAAAGCGTTGCTGATTTGATTTGCAGCGAGGTGAATGTGAAGTCAGTAAAGTGTGTCGACGAACAAACCACGAAAATTGTAAAGGATCTCAAATTGAATTTCAAAACACTCGGAAAGAAGTGCGGGAAGTTCATGAAAGAAATTCAGCAGTTTGCCGCAGAGAATGCACAAGAGATTATTGCTTCCATTGAAAAAACGGGAGAGTACATGTGGACGAAAGAATCCATTCTCCTTCAAACCGAAGACGTTGAAATTATTCCTGTTGATATACCCGGATGGAAAGTAGCCAATCAAGGTAATCTAACTGTTGCGTTGGATGTAACAATTACACCTGAATTAAAAGAGGAAGGATATGCACGCGAACTCGTGAACCGCATACAAAACCTAAGAAAGGAGACGAACTTCGAGGTCACAGATAAAATAATTGTTAAAGTTTCGGGAGAAAACTACCTGAATGATGTTTTGAAAAACAATTCTGAATATATTAGCAGTCAAGTACTTGCTTCTTCGCTTGAGTTTATTCCAGAAATGGAAGGGGGTGTTGTGGTTGAATGGGAAGGGGAAGAAGTGGTACGCATACTATTAACCAAAAAACCTTGACACCCATGGCAAAAAAATCGACCCCTGCCAAAAAAGTAGTTGCTAAAAAAGCGGCACCAGCAAAGAAAGCCGCGCCAGCGAAAAAAGTGGTTGCTAAAAAAGCGGCACCTGCAAAGAAAGCAGCACCTGCAAAAAAGGTAGTTGCTAAAAAAGCGGCACCAGCAAAGAAAGCTGCGCCTGCGAAAAAGGTAGTTGCTAAAAAAGCTGCGCCTGCAAAGAAAGTAGCGCCTGCGAAAAAGGTAATAGCTAAAAAGGCTGCGCCTGCGAAGAAAGCTGCGCCTGCAAAAAAGATAGTTGCTAAAAAAGCAGCACCTGCGAAGAAAGCTGCGCCTGCGAAAAAGGTAGTTGTTAAAAAAGCTGCGCCTGCGAAGAAAGCTGCGCCAGTAAAAAAAGTAGTTGCTAAAAAAGCTGCGCCTGCAAAGAAAGCTGCGCCAGTAAAAAAAGCAGTTGCTCCCGTAAAGAAAGTAGAAGTAAAAAAAGTTAAACCCACTCCAGCAGTTACCGCTAAACCAGCGGCCGTGAAGAAACCCGAGGCAAAGACAACTGCACCCGTTTATAAGCCTGCTCCAGAGATTAAAAAAGAACCAGTGAAAATGATGCCAGCAGAACCAGTTAAAGGATTACGTTATTCAGACAAAGACCTAAAAGAATTTGAAGTGCTTATCAAAGAGAAATTAGCTCAATCTCGTTCTGATTTCGAAGAGTTGAAAGAATCTCTTTCTCGTGAAGGAGATAACAGCACAGACGACACTTCACCAACATTCAAAATGATGGAAGACGGAAGTGACACCAACAGTCGCGAGGAAGTGGCTCAGTTAGCTTCTCGTCAAGAAAAATTCATCAAAAATTTAGAGAACGCGCTTCTTCGTATCATGAACAAAACCTACGGTGTTTGTCGTGTTACAGGTAAACTTATTCCTAAAGAACGCTTGCGTTTGGTGCCTCATGCTACTCTTAGCATTGAAGCCAAAAACATGCAGTAAGATCTTGTTAAGTGAGAAAAGTACTCTTCATTGTTTTTAGCGTAGTAGCGCTCGATCAACTATTAAAAATCTGGATAAAGCTCAACTTTCTTTACGGAGAAAATGTTGAGCTTATTTCCGGTTGGCTAGATCTTCAATTTGTAGAAAATCCTGGAATGGCTTTCGGATGGATGTTCCCTGGAACTTCCGGAAAATTAGCGCTTAGTATTTTCCGAATCATTGTTGTAACAGCTATTATCATTTACATCTACAAACTCACAAGAAAGAAAACCCACCAAGGCTATCTTTTCTGTTTGGCGCTTATTGTTGCTGGTGCATTGGGAAACATTATAGACAGTGCTGTTTATGGATTGTGTTTCGACAAGGGATCAACCTTCGATCCGCATTTTCAAGATTATACCGCCTATTCCGATACAGCAGCATTTGCTTCTCAAGGTTACGCTCCATTCCTCATGGGAAATGTAGTAGACATGGTGCACATAACCAAAGAATTCGACTTCCCTTCGTGGTCGCCCATTCACGCTGGAGAAAGAGCTGAAATCTTCCCTCCTATATTTAATATTGCAGACGCTTCCATCTCGGTTGGAATAATACTGATCTTACTTTTCCAAAGACGATTCTTCAAAGAAGAAGATGAAGAAGTTTCTGTTGAAGAAGCCGTTACAGAAGTTAACACTTCGGCATGAAATTGAATTTTTCTATTTCCGACATTTCCCAGATTTTGGGAACACCAATCTCTGAAGGGAATAGCGAGAAATACATTCATTCTATTTGTACCGATACCCGTCATACCATTGACGCGGAGCACACCTTATTCATTCCATTAATTGGTGAACACTTCAACGGACACACATTTGTTGAAGGTGCCTTTCACAAAGGAATTCGTACGTTCCTTGTTTCGGAAGAAGTGAATCTTCCAAGCGATTGTATTGTCATCCATGTTGAAAATACAACCGAGGCTTTTCAAAAAATTGCAGCACATCATCGCAAACAATTTCACTTGCCGGTAATCGGAATTACCGGTAGCAACGGAAAAACCATTGTAAAAGAATGGATCAATCAATTGCTTGCCGACAATTACTGTATTGTACGAAGCCCTAAAAGTTTTAACTCGCAAATAGGTGTTTCCTTGGCTGTGTTGCAAATTGAATCCATGCACAACCTTGGGTTATTCGAAGCAGGTATTTCTCTTCCAGGAGAGATGACTGCGCTTCAGCGCATTATTCAACCCACCACCGGCGTGTTTACATTTTTAGGAAGCGCCCATGCTGAAAATTTCGCTTCTCAAAGCGAATTGCTTCATGAGAAAATGAACCTGTTCTCTTCTTGCGAAACATTGGTTGTCCCTTCAAACCTTGAATTAAATTTTCGTGGGAATATCATTCGAGTTGGAGATCAAACACAAGACGATTTTTCCATTCGAGAAATAAAATCTTCTTCCACGCATTCCATTATTTCATTCAGTTGGAAAGGAGAAATATCTTCCGCAGAGATTCCGTTTATAGATACTATATCGGTAAATAATTTTGCGCTTGCCGCTGCAACAGCATTGCACCATGGACTTTCATTGACGCAATTGTCAGAGAAAGCGCCGCAGCTTATGGCCGTTGAAATGCGCATGCAACAACTGAAGGGTATTGGAGGCATGCAATTGCTGAACGACAGTTACAGCAACGATCTCACCTCCTTGAAGCTCGCGCTTCAACATTTCAACTTGAACATTCAAGCAAAAAAACGAAGCGTTATCATTTCCGATATTTTACAAAGCGGAATGAACGATGACCTCTGGATCTCTCGTGTTGCTGAACTCATGAATGAATTTCATATCGACAAGATTTTTGCTGTTGGTGAAATTTTCCTTCAACATAAAAACACAATGCCAAAGAACTTCACATGCTTTCAAAGCACCGAGGAACTTGTGGAGTTCTTACTTATAAATAAAATCGATTCGAATGCTGCGCTCATCAAAGGCGCACGTAAATTTCATTTCGAAAAAATCGTCAACGCGCTACAAGAGCAACACCAAGAAACCATTTTCGAAGTGAATATGAATGCGCTTGCAAACAACTACTACTACTTCCGTTCACTTCTCAACCCCACAGTAAAACTTATGGGAATGGTGAAAGCGAATGGATACGGTATCGGAGCAGTAGAAGTTGCTGTATGCCTTGCCAATTGCGGCATTGATGCTCTCGCAGTAGCTTACACAGACGAAGGAGTGCAGCTGCGCGAAGCTGGAATTTCACTTCCGATTTTAGTGCTTGAACCCAACGTAACAGACTTCGCTCCGTTGTTCAAACATCGCCTTGAACCTGAATTGTTTTCTTTACGTTCGTTGAAAGCTTTCGCAAAAGCGGCGCATGAATTCAATCCAGAAAAAACATTCAAAGCGCATTTGAAATTAGATACTGGAATGAATCGCCTCGGATTCAAACCGGAAGAAATGAATGAACTCCTTAGCGCTTTAGGAGAAATTTCAAACATCGAAGTGGCCAGTATTTTCACCCATTTCGCGGCATCTGAAGACGAAGAACACGATTCTTTTACCAAGGATCAAATTCTCGATTTCGAAAATCGTTGTGCGCAGATATCAGCGGTTCTTGGCTACACTCCCGTTCTTCACGCTGCAAATACCGGCGGTATTCAGCGATGGAAGAACGCTCAATTCGATATGGTTCGATTGGGAATTGGACTCTATGGCGTTTCAGCTTTCGAGGAAGAGCAAAAAATGTTGCGCAACGTCGGAAGCCTAAAAACCAGTATCGTTCAAGTGAAGTCTGTGCTTCCGAATGAAACCGTTGGTTACGGAAGAACATTCACTTCCAACCAAGAAATGAAAATCGCCGTTCTTCCGATTGGCTACGCAGATGGCTTCCGCAGATCACTCTCCAACGGAAAAGGCAAAGTCTTCATCAATGGAAAAGCCTGTCCCGTTGTCGGTCGTGTGTGCATGGACGTTACCATGGTCGACATTACAGAAGTCTCTGCACAAGAAGGCGATGAAGCCATTGTATTCAATGGTGAGCACTCGATTCTCGATTACGCACAAGCCTGCGACACCATTGCCTACGAAGTGCTCACAGGTATTCCCCAACGCGTTAAGCGTATAATTGTAAACGAAGCCTAAACTTCGCGAAGAAAAATGTCATTTCTGTGAAGGTGTGTGGTGTATTCATTGCGATATTTACACAATATCGAATTTGTTATGCAACACAAAGTATTTTCAGCTAAATCAATCCTAACTCTAGTAGGTGTATTTGCTTTTTCTTTTCTTTCATTCGGACAAGCTGCTCGAATGAACAATGAGTTTATCCTTCAACTTAAAAAAGGATATGCGCCAGAAGAAGCTCAACAAGAATTGGCAAATCACTTCGGAATTCTTCCTGAAATAAAAATTGGCTACGAAGTCAGCGACATCATGCGCGCGTGGTTGTTTACCTTCAACGAAGACGTTGTTTCATTAAATGAAATTATTCGATTCGCTCCAACTTGTTCAAGCATTCAATTGGCACAAGCCAACCATAAAATAGCCGAACGTATTGTTCCGAACGACCCCTCTTACACCCAACAGTGGTTCCACAACGATGCGTCAGACAACGACATTGATACACCTGAAGCTTGGGACATCACCACCGGCGGACTAACTGCGTTCGGCGATGAAATCGTAGTGTGCGTGGTTGAAGGCGGCGGTGCTAAATGGGATCAAGCAGATATCATTGAAAACCACTGGACCAACACCAATGAAATAGATGGAAATGGAATTGACGATGACAACAACGGTTACATAGATGATATTGATGGTTGGAACATGACTTCTAACAACGATGTTATTGCCACAGGAAATCACGGTACGCAAGTGAGTAGCATGATTGGTGCAAAAGGAGACAACGGTATTGGAATTACCGGTGTGAACTGGAATGTGAAAATCATGCAAGTCGACATGGGCGGTGTCTCTGAATCAAACGTAATCGCTGCTTATACCTATCCTTTGAAAATGCGTCGCTTGTACAATCAAACAGGCGGAGCGCAAGGTGCTTTTGTGGTTGCTACCAACAGCAGTTGGGGAACCGATAACGGTCAACCTTCGCAAGCGCCGCTTTGGTGCGCTATGTACGACACACTAGGAGTAGCAGGAATTCTTTCTTGCGGTTCTACTGCAAACAATAACGTTAACGTTGACGTTGTTGGAGATCTTCCCACAGCTTGTCCAAGCGAATTTTTAATTTCTGTTACTGCAACAAACAGTTCTGACGTTCGCACATTCAGCGGTTACGGAATTACTACAATCGATATTGGCGCTCCAGGAGAAGCAGTATACTTGGCAGGCAACACAAACTACGGCAACACTTCCGGAACGTCATTCGCAAGTCCTTGTGTAGCTGGAGGTGTAGCACTGCTCTATTCTGCACCGTGCACTTCCATCATGTCAATTACAAATGCCAACCCTGCAACAGGTGCGCAGCTGATACGAGATTACATCTTCAACGGAGTCGATCTTGTTTCGAATCTTCAAGCTGAAGTTGTTACCGGTGGAAGAATGAATGTGAAAAACAGTTTAGATCTTTTGCTGAACGAGTGTTCCAATGGCGGATGCGTAGCACCTTTCGCAATTGCTGCATTGCAAACACCAGGCACACTTGAGTACACGGTATCTTGGAACAGCACACCAGATGTAACAACTTTTGCTTGTCAATATCAATTGCAAGGCAGCGGATCATGGACACTTGTTGAAGGGATTAACGCCAACAGCATCGTGTTAAGCGGTTTAAGCGGTTGCTCAACATACGAAATTCAAATAGCTTCAGTATGCAATGGGGTGCAAGGCGAATGGACAAATTCATTCTTGCTCATTACAGAAGGATGTTGCGTTAACCCGAGCGTTTATTCGGTTCCGAATGCACAAGGGGCAACAACAGCTACAGTTGCATGGAATGATGTATTTGCTGCAGATGGATACACCATTCAATTAACGGGACCAAACGGAACCGACGTTATTCAGTCCCTTCAGCCAAACATTACATTCTTTAACCTAGATTCCTGCACCACCTATACCATTCAGGTAGCTTCAATCTGCGCGAATCCCGAAAACCCTTTTACCCCGTTTGAATTCTCAACCACTGGTTGCGGTTCTTGCACCGATATCGTGTACTGCGATGCGAACGGTGGAGATGCTAGCGCTGAGTATATCGACGCGGTTACCGTTGGTTCGTTCACAAACGTGAGTACTGCAAATGCGAATTATACGGATTATACAAATTTGACCACGCTTACTTTAGTTGCAGAGAATAGCTATCCTGTGTCGCTAACCCCAGGTTTCCCTGGCGGATCGTACAGTGAGTATTTCAAAATATGGATCGACTACAATGCCAACGGCACTTTTGATGAGCCTATGGAATTGGCGTTCGATGCAGGTAGTGGATCTCAAAATACCGTAACAGGAAACATTACAATTCCTATTTCTCTTGCCCTAGCGGCAGGAAGCACCCGCATGCGTGTGGGCATGTCATACGTAGGAACTTTTGGCACAGGAACACCTCCATCATCTTGCGGAACGTATGCATACGGAGAAGTTGAAGATTACTGCGTGAATTTGCAATTGGCAGATGGTGTTGAAACCATTGCTAGCCTTGCAAACTTCCAGGTATATCCTAACCCTGCAACTGAAAAAGTTAACTTAATTCTTCCTTCAAACATTCAAAAATTCCAATTGAGAATTTTATCGAATGACGGGAAATGCGTGAAGCAAATAACTACCGATTCTCGTTCAATTGCCGTGAATGACCTGGCAAGTGGATATTACATTGTTGAAGTTATTTCAGAAAGCGGAATCGCTAGAACAAAAATTTGTGTTGAATAAGTAAACTAAACGACGACTTAAGTTGTCTTACTAAAAATGAATCGAAAACTCCTCCTCACATTTTGCACTTGGCTCATTACCCTTGCGGCTTGGGCTACGCACAATCGTGCAGGAGAGATCATCTACGAACACATCAGTGGATACACGTACAAAGTAACCATCAACACCATTACAAAGGCCAGTTCCTTCGCCGCTGACCGTCCGTTTTTAAAAATCCGATGGGGCGACGAACCTTCGGGTACAACGGAGAATCAGCTCGACAGTCTTGAACGAAGCAGTGAAACTGTTTTAGGTTCTGGCGATGCTAAACGCAATCAATACATTGGCTAT
Source organism: Bacteroidota bacterium (assembly GCA_046050685.1). Lineage (GTDB taxonomy): Bacteria > Bacteroidota > Bacteroidia > Flavobacteriales_D > Sanyastnellaceae > CAIZGX01. The sequence continues at coordinate 116 of JBJOPP010000210.1, read as the reverse complement.
CACACCTACGCCGGGCCGGGAGTTTACTATTTGGTAATGGAAGACCCCAACAGAAATGAAGGGGTTATCAATATTTTGAATTCCGTGAATCAAGTATTCACCATTCAAAGCATGCT
>JBJOPP010000209.1:0-6210 GCA_046050685.1 Bacteroidota bacterium | reverse complement strand
CCCTCCAAAATGGAACACCATTTCACATGTGCTGCAGATACTTGTATCGGAATACACAACATCAGGAAAAGTCGCTGGTTGCTCGTGGTGGTCAATCAGGATGAAAGGTTTATTTCCGATTTGAGCCTCTAACAATTTCTTCACGGCCTCACCTATTCTTCCAAGGTGGTTGTAGTCCAATATAAAAATAGCGTCGGCCTCCTGAATTCGTGTAGCGGTCTCTTCCCCCTGATCTTTACAAACGACAACATACTCGTTTCCGGGTAACCAATTTAAATAAGCAGGAGCGTGATCTGGAAGAACAATGGTAACTTCCTTTCCGAGCTTCACTAACATTTGCGCCATGGCGCAAGAAGATCCAATCGCATCGCCATCCGGCGAGATGTGTGTTGAAATCACTATTCTATTCGCTTCATCGACAATTGATTTTGCCTTTGCGAGTTCATCACTATTCAATGTGCATTTTAACATGTTCCAAAGGTAAGGGCTAATCTATAATTCGTTGTATTTTGGCGAAATGAAATCTGTTATCTTGTTCTGCCTTGCTCTGTTTTCTTTGTGCATACAAGCATCTGCGCCCACAGCGCATAAATTCTACTTAAGCAATACGAGTATTGAATTCAATGCTGAAACCAGAGCCATTGAAATTACCTCGAAAATATTTACAGACGATTTGGAACACGCCATCGAAGCGCAATGCTATCGATATAATTCGTTGTATCCTCAAACACCAGAGGTCTTCGAGTTGGTAAAAAAATACATTGGAGAGAAGTTAAATCTTCAAGTAGGAGGAAGAAATGTTGTTCTAAATTTCCTTGGATATAGTGTAGATAATGACATGACAACCCTGTTTTTAGAAGGAAATTACTTCGAACCGAATTTAGTTATTGTAAACAATACAATTTTACTCGATATTTACACCGATCAACAGAATATTGTAGAGGTACGCTGGAACGGTCAATCAAAAAGAGAGTACTTAACCAGAGACAAAACACAGCATCAATTCATACCCTAAATGAGAAAGAAAGAGGCGGCGGATTTTGTGCGAGTGGAATTAGAAAAGCTTTATCCAGAGACTCCCATTCCTCTTGATCATACGGATGCTTTTACTTTGCTTATCGCGGTGCTTCTTTCGGCACAATGCACAGACGCTCGGGTAAATACGATCACTCCGCATTTATTCAAACGCGCGAACAATCCGTTCGACATGATTAAATTGAGTATCGAAGAGATTCGAGAAATCATAAAACCGTGTGGACTCTCGCCTGCAAAGAGCAAAGCAATTTTCAACTTATCGCATATCATTATCAATGAGCACAACGGAGAAGTGCCCGCTTCCTTCGAAGCTTTGGAAGCTCTTCCCGGTGTTGGACATAAAACCGCTAGTGTTGTCATGTCGCAAGCTTTCGGAGTTCCAGCATTCCCTGTCGACACGCATATTCATCGATTAATGACACGTTGGAAACTAACCAACGGAAAATCCGTAGAGCAAACTGAGCGTGACGCTAAGAAATTATTTCCTGAAGAGAGTTGGAACAAGCTTCATCTTCAAATTATTTTTTATGGAAGGGAGTATTCTCCTGCCCGAGGATCGCTTCAAAACGATTTCATTACACAAACATTAAATCCTAAATTATTTAACTCATGGGATTAAGAAATAACTACAGAAAAGGGATGCCCTTTTTCGAAGTCATTATAAAAGATATTGCCTGTCTTATTCGAGAAGGTGTTTACTTTATTGAAAACGGAGGGAAGTTGCCTGTGTGGATTGCTGCCCCAACCTATCCAAGCAAGAAAACGACTCTTTCAAAGATTGCTCGTATGAACGGGGCTCGACTCACCAATAAATTGGTAAGCAATCCAGATGTTATTGTTTATTTCGAAAATGCGACGTACGGAAGTGCCAGTGCGCTTCGTCGTAAATACCCAAAGGCACGAATTATTAATGTGAATTGCCCTGACATATCTAAAGAACGCGTACATGTGGTTCACTTGGAAGCCTTGGGATATTCCATGAATCTGAATCCGAAGACATACATTGGTGTGGCTGTAGAAAAAAGCGACGAGAATGCCAAGCATGATGGCCAGGAGGTATTCTGTCCGATGGACTTTCCAAAGACCGATGCTGTTTATCAAAAGGTATTGGACAACACCAATGAAGCCGGAGAATATGTAGATATTCGCGTACCTGTTATTCAAGGAAAAATTCCATTGGTTTATTTGAAATTCAAAACAAAGAAGAACAGATTCACGAATAAAGCTCATCGAGCTACAATGCATTCACCTGAAGAGATTTTTTCTACTGAAGAGATTGAGCAAATTGAAAAGTATGCCAACGCTATGAAAGTAGACTTTTGTGAATTCGATGTTCTACGCCACAAGGGAAATAAGAAAATTTACATCATCGATGTGAACAAAACCCCATACGGGCCTCCACATCCTTTGAACAGAGTAGATAAAGCCATTGCCATTAAAAAGTTGTCAGATGCTTTTATGCAAATGATTTAACTATCTTTGAATCAACTAATACTTTCCTTATGAAACATTTAATTAGCACACTCATTTTGTTGTTTGCCGTTACATCTATTTCATTTGCTCAACCAGACAACACTAAAAAAGTAGTTCAACTCACCAATGGTAATGAATATACAGGTACCATTATTTCTGACGACGGAAGAGAGATGCTCTTTGAGTCGACAAGTGTAGGCAAGATTTACATTAAAAAGACCGACATAAAATCTATTTCAAATTTTAAAGAAGATGATTTTGTCATCCTCAATGATCAAAAAGTTAAAAGCAACCCTTTTAGCACACGTTACTCTTTCACAACTAACGCTCTTCCTATTAAGAAAAGAGAGAATTATTATATGATCAATCTTTGGGGACCCGAATTTCACATCGCTGTTGCCGACAATTTCAACGTAGGCATTATGACTTCATGGATCGGCAGTCCATTTGCGTTAGCCGCGAAATACAGTTTCCAAACAAAGAACCCAAAACTCAATTTTTCTATCGGGGAAATTGCAGGCAATGGAGGATACATTGACCCTCAGTCTCTGATTTCACTTTCTTTTGGAAATGTTACTTATGGCGACCGCGACAGAAACTTCACACTCGGTGTTGGATACGGTGTGTTTGATTTCAACCAAGAGATGTATCGCCCTGGAACTTATTACCCAACTGTTGGAAATCCTTACCCCTCCATCCAATATATAAAGAGACCGGCGACAAAAGGTGTTATTGGATCTGTTGGAATGAATCTCAGACTAAGCGAAAAAACAAGTTTCATTTTCGACTCAATGTTCGGGTCTATGAACACAGTTAATTCAGTTGGCAATTGGTTCTTTGATCCAAGTTCACAATCTTCAACCGCTGTTATTTTGGAAACGAGGGAATCGAAGCCATTCTTTATTTTCATGCCTGGACTTCGCATTAATCAAGGTGATGGAAAAGCGTTTCAAGTATGTGTTGCGGGAGCAAATATTCAAGGCCAAACCATTCCAATGCCTTACGTAACCTGGTTTAGAAAACTATAACTCAACCTCACTCGTTTCATTCGAAACAAACTGACTTGCGGGTTTTCGCACTTTGATATAATTCGGTGTGAAACCCGCAATCATGTTTTCATCATCTATGTTCTCCCACAACACAGGCATTGTTTGACCTTTAAACGACGCATCAAACGCCGTGCGTTTCTTCGCACTTAACAATCGCAGAATTTTATTTCGTTCATTGCGAAGTTCCATTGGTACAATATCATCAATGCGCAAGGCTGTGGTATTGGCTCGTTCGCTGTAAGTGAATACGTGCAAATACGAAACATCTAAATCTTTCAAAAATTCAACGGTCTCATTGAAATGCTCGTTGGTCTCTGCTGGAAATCCAACAATAACATCAACGCCAATACACGCATGCGGCATGGCTTTCTTGATGCTTTCAATTCTTTCGCGATATAAATCTGTTCTGTATCGACGACGCATACCTTTCAAAATATCATCGCTTCCACTTTGAAGTGGAATATGAAAATGCGGCATGAAATGCTTCGAGGTAGAAACGAATGAAATAATCTCGTTAGTCAAAAGATTCGGTTCAATACTGCTGATGCGATAGCGTTCAATCCCTTCCAACTCATCGAGCTTCTGAATTAAATCCAATAAAGTTTCGTTGTGAGCCGTTCCAAAATCACCAATGTTCACGCCCGTTAAAACAATCTCCTTCGCACCTCCGGCTATGGCCTTCTTCGCTTCTTCAACCGTTGATTCTACATTTGCACTGCGCGATCTTCCGCGAGCCAAAGGAATGGTGCAGAACGCGCAGAAATAATTACATCCGTCTTGAACTTTCAAGAAGGTTCGTGTGCGATCTCCCGAAGAAAACGAAGGAATGAATTCTTTCACATCCTTAATCTCTCCCGCGAATATCTTCCCTTCTGATTCGTCGTGTGCTTTAATGCGATCAATCAAATTGAATTTTTCGTTCGCTCCTAAAACAACATTCACTCCTTCAATCTTCGAAATCTCTTCGGGTTTCAATTGAGCGTAGCATCCGATAACTGCAATGAAGACATCCGGATTCGAACGCTTCGCTCTGCGAACGGTGTAGCGACATTTCTGATCGGCTTCATCAGTAACGCTGCAGGTATTAATCACCAACACATCTGGGCCATCCTCCAACTCTACTCTCCCGTATCCGTGTTCTTGGAAATCGCGCGCAAGCGTGCTCGACTCTGAAAAATTCAGTTTACATCCTAAGGTATGAAATGAAAATGTTTTAAAATCTCTCATGACTTCTTCGCTTTTGGAACTGCTCTCAATCGAAGCTCCATGATTCCCAACAACGCATCAACGGGATGATTAAAAGAAACTTCATACGTGTAAACGCCATGATCTTCGTATTGCTTATTCGAATCCAAAACACGCTCAACATCGCCTATGTCGCCACTAATGTCTCCAACAAATCCGTCTTTGTCTCGTATTTCAATATTCACATCGCGGGGAACAACAATGCCTTGCTCTGAAATCTCTTTGATATGAAGTTCCAATTTATCGAAGGGGAAAAGCGTGGTGTAGCGAACATCTAAATACAACTCGCATGGCTCAGCGTTTTCACGTATGTCCAATTTCAAAACAACCGGCTCGCTCTTTTTCCATTGAAGATTTTCATCGAACTGAAAATTTGCTTCGGCAATAGGCGCTGGATCGCAACTCACCATTGCTAATGAAACGAATAACAAAAAGAAAAAGCTTTTTCTCAACATGCTGCAAATTTACATGAAGAAGCGCAGTGTAATTCCTGAATAAAAATTTCTTCGCGCCATCGGATTGAAAAACCTTCCTCCAACGCCATTCAACTGATAGAAAGTGGTGTAATTCGTATTCAAAACGTTATTCGCTCCAACATTCATACTGACAGAACCAACTTGTCTAATTCGCGTTACTAAATCATAATCCCCTGCAACTTCGTCGCGCTTAATGAAAGTATGTCCGTAGGTGAATTCGGCATTCAAAACGTTTCTCGCAGCCGACCATTCGGTTTGAGTTGAATTCAACGGCGCCTTATCTGTCCATTGATTGGTTACTCCAATTCCAAGTCCTTTTTCCATCTTGACATTAACACCTCCGCTGCACTGCGCCAATGGCATACCCGGCATTCTTCCCGAACCACTCTCGTCGAGCAATTCATAATTCGTCCAAGAACCGCTTACCCAGCCATATAGGCGGGCTTTCTCTAACTCAACAGTGCTGCTTCCGGTGAACTCCACGCCTCGCTGAACAAGCTTCCCAGCGTTAATGTAGGTTGCATAATATCCATTGAACAACGTTTCCTTCGGAACAATCGCATCGGTAATTTGCTGATCGTAAACACTCATTTCAACAAACCACATCTTGCCTGCTCCTTTCACTCCGAATTCAACATTGCGCGCGAATTCATTTCTCAAGTTTTCATTCAAATATTGATTTGAATAATCGTATTGTTCAAAGATTGTTGGAGCGCTGCTGCCTGTGCTATAATTTCCGAAGATGTTCCAATTTCCTGATTGTTCACTTTTCTTCAGAGAATAACTTATCCCAACATTCGGATAAAGCCTTGCTTGCGGATTCGCATTGGTGTATGCTTCCACTTGAACCAACTGCTGTGCAGCATCTCTAGAAGTTCCTGTAATACTCGCTTGTGTATTATTCAATCCAACAGACGCTGTCGCAAACAAGC
>JBJOPP010000208.1:0-2983 GCA_046050685.1 Bacteroidota bacterium | reverse complement strand
CCTTGTTTGCGCATAGCAGCAGCCGCATTTGAACTTCTTCCTCCGCTTAAACAATAAACGAAAACAGGAGCATTCTTATCAATGGCATCTATTCTTCGTTGAAAATCATCGCTGTTCCAGTCGGCAAGCAAAGCCCCTTCGATATATTCTTTCGAAAACTCACCTGGAGTGCGAACGTCAAGTAAAACCGCATTGGGCGTTGATTTCAATTTTTCTGAAAACGTTTTTGCATCCAATACTGGATTACCTCCATTGGAAGTGCAAGCGCTGAAGAATAGCGCCACGAATAACAATAAGCTTGAATATTTCATACAGCAAAAGTAGTCTTTCAAATTGAAAGTCTGTGTGATGCAAATTACAAAGGCCGTTCCTATTACATTTGTAGTATGAAGTTTTATTCCATTCTAACGGCCTTGCTTCTTTCTGCCGCAACCAGTTTTGGTCAGTGCGTGGTTATTAATGAAGTCATGGTGAATGCCGCTGGTGCGTGTGACGGCAGCTGTACACCCAATACGGGAGAATGGATTGAATTGTATAATACCTGCCCGTTCCCTTGGAACATTGAATGCTACATTCTATCTGATGGGGATTTCTCTATAACTCTTCCCGCTGGCACAACTATTCCAGGAAATGGATTCCTTGTTATTGGCTCTTCAAATTCGGGAGTGCCGGTTGATGTGAATATTGGAACCTGCGGATGTACCACAGGACCTAATTCGCAAGTTGGAATATTGACGAACAGTGCAGAGCAGCTTTTGTTGTTCGATAACATAGGAACCATTATCGACGGTATTGTTTGGGGCGGTGGACAGTGGAACCAACAAACATCTTTTACAACAAATCCCATTGGGCCCTGTCCAAACTTCACCGTTCCGATACTCCCTGTCTTCAGTCAAATTCAATCGGTGCCAGGACAAGGTTCTAACGATGGCTTAACGGTTTTTAGAAGTTGCGACGGCGTGAATCCGTGGGTTTCAGGAACATTGCCACCCTCTCCTGGTGCTTCGAACAACTCTGATGTTCCTGTAACTGCCAGTTTTAGTTTATCTGAAAACAGTGTCTGTGTGGGAGATTGTATTCAGGTTAACAATACTTCGGCGGGAAATCCTGGACTATGGACTTGGTTAGTGAACGGTGTTGAAGATCCGTTGCTAGACAGTATCGCTCCGACCATTTGTTTTGCAGAGTCGGGTGTTTTCTCCTATTCGCTTATTGCAAGCAATGGATGTACGGCGGACACATTGTTAGACGGAGCTACCGTGAATGTTATTCCTTTGAGCACATTAAATGTAACGCCCAATCTAGACGACGTTATTTGTGACAATTCACCCACAACATTTACTACTACAAGTCTTTGCAGCACCTATCAATGGCAAATGAACGGATCGGACATTGCGGGTGCGAATGCAGATTCATACACGGCGAATGTAGATGGAGTTTACCAACTGACTTGTCCGAATGACATTTGTATTGCTCCGAGCACACCCGTTGAACTTGACTTTCAGAATTTTCAAATGACTTTATCGCCTGCTTCAACAGTATTGTGCATTGGAGATACGCAACAGCTTACGCTTACGCAAGTCAGCGACGGTCCAGCTGTGAACAACGAATGGACGTTAAATGGAAATCCATTGACATCGGGACTTACAACTTTTCTTGGCGTTGAAATGGGAACATATGAAGTCATAAGCACAAATGCTTCTGGATGCACCTTCACCACATCAGCGCAATTAATCAGCGCGAATAACAATCCGGTTATATCAATTTTGAATTTAACCCAATCTGGATGTTGGGACGGACCAACGACATTGGGTATTGATGCTTCTTACTCGAACATTCTATGGGACAATGGAACATCAGATCCTAGCATTGATTTACTATCGAACGCGACGGTAAACGTTACAGCATTGGATCCTAATGGATGCGATGCTTCAGGCAGTTATACACTTGACCTTCCTGAATGTGCAACCTTGTACATCCCGAATATCTTCAGTCCAAACAGCGACAGTTTCAATGAAACATTTCGTCTAAATTTTTCTGGTGATGGAAGCACTGCAGCCGTGGCCTCATATTCCATTAAAATCTTTAATCGTTGGGGAAAGGTGGTATTCGAGACAACAGATGTAAACAGCAATTGGGACGGGACCATTAATGGCAACGAAGCCTCAACTGGTGTGTATTATTTTGTTGTAGAAGCGAAATACGCGAACGGTGAATCTATTTTAGCACCGAATCAGCAAGAAGGATGGTTTCAGTTGGTTCGTTAGAATCTGAAACTAGCGCCCATACGCACCCCGAAATAATTGTAGTAAATTCCATCAAGCACAGCAGCTCCAGAAGCAGATAGTCTTCCGTAGTAACGCATGTAGCTGTGTGAAAGAAGCGCGTGAATATTTATTTGATCGTTTAATTTCAAAGATACTCCTGCCCCATCGTTCAAGTCCATAGAACCTACGCTTCCTTTGTGGTAAGCGATTCCGGTTGAAACCATCAGAAGTGGACTAATCTTTTTTGAAGGCATTAAGCGGGCGCGAAGATCTAACATGAATGGAACAGAGAAACCTATATCGTCTGAATATCCCATAGCTCCTACTCCAATACCAGCAAAAGCCCAGTTCTTGTAGCCGATTCCGTTTGCTGTATAAATCCCACCGAATGAAGTAGTGTTGGGAATCGTCTGCTTGTCGTAACCATAAATTCCACCCCATGGATCGAACAAAGGAGTATCAATGGTGAATCCGCCAACTTTCCCTACTCCTAATCCAACCACGCCTTCATTCACTGACTCGAAATAAAAATCACCAAAGACTTTCTTTTCTTTTGGAGCGGGCATAGAATTGATATCGGCAGCGCTTAATTCCGCAGGCTTCGAAGTGTTCTTGTTGTTTGCATCTAGTACTATGTATTCAATATCGTTGAAAGGAATATCTACTACAGCATTTATTGAAATCTCAATGGTGAAAGACTCTTGCGGCTTATATCC
>JBJOPP010000207.1:0-2861 GCA_046050685.1 Bacteroidota bacterium | reverse complement strand
AAATTACTATTTGGTCTTGAAGTAAAAGGAAACAATTATCAGTTTTTGCTTCAATACCCCTTAAATATCCCAAGTAATTGTCAGTTCCTCACTGGTCGGATGTGCTTGACAGGCCAAAATGTAACCTTGCTCAACTTCTTTAGGCGTTAATGCATGATTAGCATCCATACGAGCCGAACCTGATAAAACTTTGCACTGACAAGTTGTGCAAACTCCACCCTGACAAGAATAAGGCGCATCTAAACCCGCGTCAATGGCTGCGTTTAGAATAGTTTCTCCGTCCGGATTAATTTCCAACTCAATGGTTTTCTTGTCTAGTGTTATTGATACTTTACTCATTTTTCTATTGTATTAATGTTTTTATTTCTTCGTTGAATTCGTTTTTATCCCACTCCCATTCTCCAAGATCACTCTTCACTACTTCATGATTTTCATTCAGTAAATAAGAGACGGGTATGGAATAAACATTGGCGTCTTTGAGTTTGTTTACGCGATAAATGGTGAATCCGTATCTTTCTCTGTAAACGTTTGCAACATCCTCTCGATCTTCAGTAATGAAAACAAAGTTAATTTGTTTTCCGAGAGGGGTGTTCATGAATTTTTGAATTTCAGGAAGCTCTTTCAAACAAGGGCCACACCAAGAGGCGTAAAAGTGAACCAGTGTAATTCCCGCAGTCAATTCAGACAATTTATGCTGAACGCCTGAACGATCAGTGACAACTATAGAGTCCTGCTCAAGTTTTTGAACCGTTTTATATCGGAATAAAAAAAATACGGCAGTTCCAATTAATAGCGTCAACAATATGCGCTCAATAGATAAAATCTTTGCAAACTTCCGCGTATACCAGTCCTTCATTAATCTTCTTCTTCCTCGTGCGTTATTTCATTTCCTCTTTTTTCCATGGGATCAATCTCTTCTTCAATTTCCAATTGATCCATTGTTGAAATGAAATCTTGCATCTCACTTTGCGTCATCGGGAAGTAATCTGTTGGAATGTTAAATTTCAAAGGGTCAACAACCTCTTTCTTCATTTCTGTCAATTCCCAATATGAAACTTCATCTTGTTGCATGGAAACGATAAGTCCCGGAGCATCGAATGTCTGGAACATATAGGGTACTCCTTGGTATTCTTGAGTGTACCAAACACGCATGCTGTCTATAGTTCCAAACTCTGATTCCATGAGTGCATAACCTAAAGTGCTTTTCATTCCAGCAATAACTCTCACGCGATCGTCATTGGCCGAAACAATCGAATACAATTGGTCTTTGTTGAAAAATGATGGTTCGAATTTCACAGCCATTTTCTGACTCGCTATGCGCGCAAGCATGGTCGCTTCCTTTTTTTCTGAGTCAACAACAACCGAATAATTCATGGCTGCCATGAAGTCTTTTTCTGTTGCAATTTCAGCCAACGATAAAGATCCCTTCACGGTGTAACTCATTGTTGGCGGAATGTTCGGGTCTTGCGTATCAATCCTATTCGAATTGTTGTAAAACTTCCTTCCGTAAGTTAAAACACCTTCAAATGTTACTTGCTGCGCGAACAAATCGACATTGCAAGTAAGTGCCAGGATTATGAATAAAAGCTTTTTCATGTGGTGAATTTACATAGGATTTCAATGCAAATGATTTCTACTTTAACAGTTCAGGGAATAGCGGCAGGAGCAACTGATATTCGGCTTCAGACATTTCACGATAGCCTTCTGGGACTATAAATTCCTCGTCCTTTACTTTTCTCTTTGAAAGTTTTTTAGTCCGTATGATTTGGGTAGCCCCATCCTTGGTTAATTGCAGTTCCAAGAGCAGACCTGGAACTTCGGAATACGCGCCAAAGAACTTAGCAGGACTGCTAAACGCGGTGGAATAGTAAACAATGGAACTTCCTTCGTTGGTGGTTACTTTTCCCTTCCTGCAAAAATATCCTGCGACTTTTTTCAAAGGTCCTTGCTCCGCGGTGAATGAACTTGTTTCATTGAATGTTTTCATTCCGCGAACCGCAATCTTCTCTCCGTTGTGGGTTTTCAACATTATGGATTCCCCGGTTTCGTAATTGATGATTAACGCATAATCTTCAATGTTCTCGGAATGAATGTTCATTCGCGCTTGGCTACCTTTCAGCTTGACTTCAAAATCCATTTGAGGTATTTCACTGCTGTCAGCCGAAACGACTTCAATAAACAAAGTGCCCTCAAAGGCTTGCTGCGCGCGACTCTGAAGCCAGGTGAAAGCAAGGATAATGAGTGCAATTCGTTTCATTAATAATTCAAAATATCAGAGATAGCTGCGCTAACTTTTTCGGCATTTGGAAGAAGCTCTGCTTCGAGATCGCTGTTCAACGGAATAGCCGGAGTAGGAGCACTACCGAGTGTTTTTACTGGGGCGTCTAAATATTCAAAACAGTATTCTGAAATCTTACCTGCAAGGGCTTGCGCGAAACTATTCATCGCAGGCTCTTCCGTCAATACAAGACATCTTCCACATTTCTTCACCGCTGCAAACACGGCATCTTCATCCAACGGCATTAAGGTGCGCAGATCTACAATTTCAATTTGTTGATCGAAGTTCTTCGCAGCATTCAATGCCCAATGCACGCCCATACCGTATGTGATGACAGCGATTGATTTTTTGTGGTTCGAAGTGAGAACGGTGTTCGCTTTTCCAAGCGGAACAATGTAATCTTCCGAAGGCTCTATCGTGCGCGCCATGTCCGTGCCTTTCACCTTCGACCAATAAAGGCCTTTGTGTTCGAGCATAACAACCGGATTCGGATCATAGAAGGCTGCTTTCAATAAACCTTTTAGATCTGCGCCGTTACTCGGATAAACCACTTTAATTCCGCGAATATTACAGAGAACGCTTT
>JBJOPP010000206.1:0-4528 GCA_046050685.1 Bacteroidota bacterium | reverse complement strand
TAAGATTGAGTGTTCTTCTGCTTCGAATCTGCTCTTGCAAATTCGGAAGTTGAATGCGATCTGAATAGGTCACTCCGCATACATTAGTCATTCCCCCCAAAGCATTAACGAAATAGGAATGTGTGGTGCTGAGTAAGGCAATACGTTCAGGATTTATTGCAGTAAGAGAAACGGAAAGAGAAACAGTAGGAGAAACAGTAGGAGAATCGGAAGGAGAAAGAAACTGAATTAGCGTATCGTTCCCAACTTTGACAACACGAAAACCCTTGGCGTATTTGGGTTGAAAAATTACAACATCCGTGGAAGGAGTCGAATTAGAACAAGAGTAAAGGAAAGAAGCGCAAACCAAGAATAATAAGACGAGTCGTTGGGCTTTCATGCGGCAAAAGTAAACAAGAAAAAAGCCACTCGAGAGAGTGGCCTTTTCATTAGTTCCAAATATAATGTTTGGTAACCGGTTGCAGCTGTTCGTATGCCGAAAGAATAATCTCTTCCGACTCCATAAAAGCTACTAAATCTTGAAGGGTAAAATCTTGCATAGGCGCGTTTAATTTTAAGACTTAACGCAACCTGTTCTTTCGATATTGCCCTCGCAGCAATCTTTTTTAGATCACCAACTTAATGTTGTGCTTTTCAATGTGCTTACGTAAGTTAATTAACGCATAACGCATTCTTCCCAAAGCAGTATTGATGCTAATGTTCAAGTGATCTGCGATCTCTTTGAAGCTCATATCATAAACAATACGCATCATTACAATTTCGCGTTGCTCGGTAGGAAGCATGCCTATTAACTGACGTACCTCTTTGGTTACTTCCTTTTGAATCACTTGCTTCTCTACGTTCTTCGAAGTCTCTTGAACGAAATCAAGTGGATCGTATTTTTCGGTAGCACGCTGGATAGGCATTTTCTTGTTGTTGCGGAAATGGTCTATGCACAAGTTGTGTGCAATACGCATGATCCATGCAGAGAATTTCCCTTCTTCGTTGTACTGTCCATCTTTCAATGCTTGCACAGCCTTCAAGAAAGTGTCTTGAAAAAGATCGTTCGCCAAATCGCGGTCGCGAACGAACATGTAAATTTTTCCAAACACCTTCGACTTGTAACGAGACATTAACTCACGAAATGCGGGTTCGTTTCCTTGCATATACAAGGTTACCAATTGGCGATCTGATTCGAGTGATAAGCGCATAACGGCCTCCTTTTTTAAATGGTTCAACTTTATTTAGAACTGAAAAAAAGTAGTCGTTTTATCTATAGGCGCTTTTTGAGATTTTTGTTATTGATGTCTTTGGTTCGACATCTTGAAAACGAATATAGTGATTCATTTCACTAAACACAAACTTTTTTTTACATTTTTTTCTTTCCTAACGATGAACAATAATGTGCAAGAAGAGGTAATACCTTTGACACTTCAACAAGAAAGACGTGAAGAACCAGAACCACAAAACCCATATCATTATTAATGGTGCACGCGTGCACAACCTGAAAAACGTTTCTGTTTCCATACCAAGAAACAAACTTGTTGTATTAACGGGATTGAGTGGATCGGGAAAGAGCAGCCTAGCGTTTAATACGCTATTCGCAGAAGGGCAACGACGTTATGTTGAAAGTCTCTCTTCTTACGCGCGTCAGTTCTTGGGACGTTTCGACAAACCCGATGTTGATTCAATTATAGGAATTAGTCCTGCAGTTGCCATTGAACAAAAAGTAACAGGAAGAAGCTCAAGATCCACAGTTGGAACATCTACAGAAATCTACGATTACATTAAGCTGCTCTACGCGCGTATAGGTATCACCTACTCGCCTACCACAGGGAAAGCGATAACCAAAAACAATACTTCAGATGTGGTGAATGCCATTTTCAAATTGAAAAATGAAACGCGCTTCGCCATTGTTTGTCCACTTAAAATTGAATCTGAATCTTCCTTTCAAATAGCGAAAGAAACACTGCTTGCCCAAGGCTTTAGCAGGCTCGTAGTCGGAAATGAATTTATTGAAATTGAAGATGCAATATACTCTTCGAAAACTCCCTTTTTCTTACTCATAGATCGCATGTCGAAAGACGATGAATTAGAAGCTTCGCGATTGGGAGACAGCGTAGACCTTGCATTCTCGTTGGGACATGGACACTGTGCGCTGTTCTTTCCAGATAAAAAGAAATTTGAAGTTTATGCCAATCAGCTGGAAGAAGACGGTGTGGTTTACGAAGAGCCTTCGTTAAATTTATTTTCGTTCAACAATCCTGTTGGAGCATGTAAAACGTGTGAAGGATTTGGAAGCATCATTGGCATAGATTCGAGACTCGTTATCCCAAATGAAAACCTTTCGATCTATCAAGATTGCATTGCATGTTGGAAGGGTGAAAAGTTAAGTGGTTGGAAAGACGATTTGATTCGCAACGCGAAGAAAGCAGACATTCCTATTCACACGCCTTACCGCGAATTGAGCACACTTCAGAAGAAAATGCTTTGGGACGGTTGTACACATTTTCATGGCATTAACACCTTTTTCAAGTATTTAGAAGCGGAGACGTACAAGATTCAAAATCGCGTGTTGCTTTCGCGCTATCGCGGAAGAACAGCGTGTCCGGAATGTCTTGGAACACGCCTGAAAAAAGAAGCGAATTACGTGAAGATTGCGCACACATCTGTTTCTGAATTAATGCTACTCCCCTTGCATAAATCGCTTCACTTTTTTGAAACACTTGAACTAACGAAGCACGAAGAATCAGTTGCAAAAAGAATCTTATTAGAGATCAAAAACAGATTGCGTTTTTTGTGTGAAGTTGGGTTGGAGTATTTAACATTGAATAGACTTTCCAACACACTCAGCGGCGGTGAAGCGCAACGTATACATCTCGCGACTAGCTTGGGAAGCGCATTGGTTGGGTCTATGTATATTCTCGATGAACCGAGCATTGGATTACACCCACGAGACAGCAAGAGATTACTTGAAGTATTGAAGAACTTACGCGAACAAGGAAACACCGTTATTGTTGTTGAGCACGAAGAAGAAATTATACGCAATGCCGATTACATTATAGATATTGGTCCAGAAGCTGGAGCGAAAGGAGGAGAAATTGTGTTCGAAGGAAACGCGAAAGATCTAGAGAAAAAAGGAAAGACATTAACAGGTGAATATTTGCGTGGAGACAAGAAAATTCACATCGAAAAAACGAAGAAAAAACTCAACGATTTTATCTCGTTGAAAGAAGTAAATCTTCACAATTTATCGAACGCAATTATTGACATACCTCTTCACGCATTCAGCGTGATTACTGGAGTTAGCGGATCTGGAAAAAGTACCTTAATCAAAAGTGTGCTCTACCCTGCCCTTCAAAATGCATTGAATGGAATTGCAGAAAACAGTTCCAATTACAGCGAACTTTCTGGAAGTATTTCTTCCATCAAAGCCTTGGAATTTGTTGATCAAAATCCGATTGGAAAAAGCAGTCGTTCAAACCCTGCAACTTACTTAAAAATATACGACGACATTCGTGCGCTTTTCACTTCACAACCGCTCGCAAAACAGCGTAACATGAAGCCCGCATTTTTCTCGTTCAATGTAACAGGAGGACGCTGCGACACCTGCGAGGGTGAAGGCATTCAGACGATTGAGATGCAGTTTATGGCAGACGTAGAATTGGTTTGCGAAACGTGTAAAGGAAAACGTTTTAAAGAAGAGGTATTGGACGTTCAATACGGCGGTAAAAACATAGCCGATGTGTTGGATTTAACCGTTGACGAAGCCATTGATTTTTTTGGCAAAGACTCTTCAACCAGTGCGAAGCACATCGTACAAAAACTTTCTCCACTCAAAGCTGTAGGCCTTGACTACGTTAAGCTTGGGCAAAGTAACAGCACACTTTCGGGTGGTGAAGCTCAGCGTATAAAATTGGCTTCTTTCCTTATCAAAGGACCTAACCAACCACATACCTTGTTCATCTTCGACGAACCTACTACTGGATTGCATTTTCACGATGTTCAGAAATTGATGATCACATTTCAAGCGTTACTCGCGCAAGGTCATACCGTTATTGCAATTGAGCATCACACAGATGTAATGCGTTGTGCAGATTGGATTGTAGACATTGGTCCCGAAGGTGGCGAGAAGGGTGGAAACATCCTGTACTGCGGGCCTTTCGACGCATTCTTAAAAACGAAATCGTTTACGGCAGACGCATTAAATTCTTAACCTCAATAAAATAATTTAAGAAAAAAGTTGTTGTTCAATCATGAGAAAATTAGTTTCGTTCAGCATTGCGGCGGTTATTAGTTTAGCCAGCTGCTCACAACAAAAACAAAATCAAAGTACATCGAGCAATATGATTCCTCAAGTCGTAAAAACAGAAGAAGAATGGAAGAAAGAATTATCTCCTGAACAATTCCGTATTCTTCGCGAGAAAGGCACTGAACGCGCGTTTACAGGCGAGTTCTGGGATCATCATGACATTGGAACATATAGTTGCGCCGCATGCGGACAAGAGCTGTTTCAATCTGATTCTAAATTCGACAGCGGATGCGGATG
>JBJOPP010000205.1:0-4533 GCA_046050685.1 Bacteroidota bacterium | reverse complement strand
GGTTTTCATGAGACAACACTCATGGTTCAAAGTGCTTTCAAACGCATTTATCCAGATAAAAATTATGTGTTGAAGTATACAACGGTTAACGGAGTAAACGGATTTTAAACATGGAGAATACAGTTCAAATTATAGTTGTCGATAGAGAAGACAGAGAGCATGTGTTGGATGCGCCGACCGATATGGGCATGAATATGATGGAGCTTTGCAAGTCGTATGAGTTACCTGTAGAGGGAACGTGTGGCGGAATGGCCATGTGTGCAAGTTGCCACATGTATATTCTTTCAGATCATGATTTAGGAGATCGTAACGACGATGAAGAAGCGATGTTAGATCAAGCTTTTTTCGTTAAAGGAAATAGCAGACTCGGATGTCAGTTGCACATTGCTGCGAATTTCGACGGGTTGAAGGTGAAGTTGGCAGAAGTAGGAGGGTAAGCCTAACGAAGCAGTTGTTCTACGGCTAAGACATACGAGTCGAAGCCGAATCCAGAGATTGTCCCAAGACAGTGTTTAGCAAGGAGCGATGTGTGTCGCTCCTTTTCTCTTCCCAAAATGTTGCTCAAGTGAACCTCAATCACTTTCGGTTGAATGGCAGCTAATGCATCGGAAATGGCAATGCTCGTATGGGTATAGCCACCAGCATTCAATACAATAGCATCGTAACTATTTTTATCTTGAATCGCATCGATTAGAACTCCTTCATGATTCGATTGAATATGCGAAAAGGAAACGGAAGGAAATTGTTCAATCAGCGGATGCATGAGGCTTTCGAGATTTTCATGCCCGTAAATCTCAGGCTCACGTGTTCCCAATAGATTCAGATTCGGTCCGTTTAAAATTAGGATGCGCATCACTTGCGGATTGTGGTGTCTAGAGACCATTGATCTTCAGTAATGCTTATATCATTCTTGAAGAAGTATGTTCCGGTCTTTGAAATTACTTTTTGGTAGATGTCTACTTTGGCTCCAATTTTCACTGTGCGCTCAATAACCTTTTGACTAGGACGACTTGTCTCGTATGATTATTCAGTCACACCTTCAGCAAGCGTTTCAGTTCCAGGTTTAGGATTGAGCAAAGAAGGATCTTTTGGTCCAGTAGGGTATTCCGGACGGCTTTTACTTGCTCCGTTTCTTGTCTTTTCAGATTTCTCTTTGTCGTCTAAAATCTTTGTTTCAAGCACATGCGCATTCGTATTTACTTCCATGCGTTGCTTCTCTAAAAGATTAGGACTCTCGTCATTTATTGCTTCTTGAAATTCTTTGCTTTTTTCAATGTCTTTTCCGTGGGTGACAATTCCAGATTGACCAGCAGTCTTAATACTTGCATCGACATCTTCATAGTGCTGCTTGTCGTTTTGAAGGTCAGAGATTTCGGCAACCAGATCTTCATTCCCTTTATCCATCAATTCAACATTGCCGTCTTTCTGTTCTTCAATGCGCTCTCCGCTTTTGTTGCGGCTGCGCTTTGATCGGTCTGTGTATTCAGAGGTCTGCGTATTTCGTTCTTCGTAAGTGGTATTTATTTCACGCTCATTTCGCTTGCGCTCTCTGTCATTCTTCGAGAACTCTGTAATTTGAGTTCTATCCCCATCGCTGAATTCCGAAGCCTTTTCAATTTGTCTTCTTTGACGGCGGGTATAGTTTTCTTCTCGTGTATCAATATCATTTTTCGCTGAATCAATAGCTGTTTCATTCGCAGTGAGGTAGGGCTCCGATTTGCGCATGATTTCAATCAATTGATTTTCTTTGATTTCAATTTCAGATTGAGCATCTTCAATTTGCTTCCCGTGATTCTCGCGATATTCTGCTTGCGCTGTGCTGTCTTGCGATTTTTCTTGGAAGATGTCTAACATCTTTCGCTTCTCTGCTTTTTTCTGAGCATCGCGGTAAAAATCGTCTACCGCTTTTTCCGCGTCAGCGTCAACATCGCTCTTTCTATTTCGAGCGCGATTGCGCTTTAAGTTTTCCTCCTCTTCCAACCGCTTTGCTTCTGCTTCTTGGTTTTCACGGTCACGAGCAAGGCGGTTCTCTTCAGCTTCTTTTTCTTTTTGACGACGAATTTCTTCGAATTCTTGCTCTTGCTTGATTCTCTTTTCTTTCCAGTCAATGTCGGCTTGACTATCTGTGTTGTGCAAATCACCAATAGCAGCGTCGAGGGTTTCGATCTGTTTAGCTGGATAGCGCTCTCCCATTTTAATAGCAAGTGCAGCGACATATTTCGTCTTAGCAGATGTCATTTTCTGTTCGTCAGTCAATGCACTTTCCTCAAAAAGTTTATCTCCTTCGGCAATTAATCGCTTGTACTCTTTTAATTGAGGGTCTTCGGTAGGAGTGGTGTTACGGACTACTGTGTTAGCTGCATCAATAGCTTTTCTGGCTTTGTCGATTTGACTGTTTGGATAGCTCTCTTCAGGCTTTACATCTGAGGCACTTTCATATTTATCAATGGCCTCTAAATATTGCTTTTTCGCAAATAAGTCATCGGCAGAAGTAATTAAAGCTTTGTATCGCTTTTCAATTTCTTCTTGTTTGTTCTTGTCATTAGCGATAGCATCTAAAGCCGCTTGCGCAAGGTCTATTTGTTTTTTCGGGTAAATTTCTGCACCCTTCAATTTAAGCGCCTCTTTGTAGGTATTAATGGAAGCGGCATAGTTCTCATCATTAAATTCGGAATCGGCTTGTGCTACTAGCGCACGAAATTGCTTTTCAATTTCGGCTGCTTCGAGCTTCTTTTTTATTTCGTCTAATTGAGCTTTTGGGTAAGGCTCATTGTTTTTAATTGAAAGTGCATCGGTGTATTTTGTCTGCGCGGACTCCCAATTTTGGTTTTTAAAGTTTTCATCGCCCTCTTTGATCAATTGAGCATAACGGGCTTCGTTATTCTTGTTGGCTTGCTGTTCTTTGAATTTTCTTTCAGCCTCGTCATATTTGTCTTTGGCTGGTTTGTCTGTCGGAAATAAACCCAAGGCAGCTTTGTACTTAGCCATGGCCTCTTCGAATTTAGTTCCAGCCATACGGTCGTCTCCTTCCAACATGAGCTTGTCGTAATCTTTTCTGAGTTTATCGCCATTCTTAGCAAGGTCAGCAAGTCGTTTGAACTCATCTTCAATCTTCTTATTCATCTGATTGGTGTAATCGAAATCAAACGTCACGTAGTTGGTTTGAGAATCGAATCCAGCTTTACCCATAGGCTCCTTTAGAATGTCCGTGTTGAAGCCGTCTACATACTTAAACAATGAAGCTTCAAATTCCATGAGGAATCCGCCGGCACGGTCTTCCGCAGGAATGTTACGGGTGTCAATGCGAATAATCTTCGTAACATAATCAGCGCGAGAGAACTTTAAATCGTAAGAATAGCCGAGGGGTAGTGTGAAGTCGAATTTGCCAGAGGTCCCTGCATCGAATACTTTTTCTTGAGCACCATTTTTGAACACAATGACCTGAACACCGTCTAACTTCTTGTCTGAATCTTTGTCAATGATAGACCCTTGACTTTTAATTCGAATAACTTCATTCTGCGCCAATAGACTATTGCTTGAGGCAAAAAGTCCGAGAAAGGACGCCCATAGGAAAAGGATGCGAAAACTATTCATAATTGAAAAAATAAGATTCCTAAATCACAAGTAAAGATACTTCGAAAAGTCAATAACGGAAAGAAAAATAACTCCCCGAAGGGAGTTAGATTTGAATAACCATTTGATTCAAGCATTTTCCAGTGCTGTTCTCGGCAGCAAGAGAATAATTGCCTTGTCCAAACCCAGATACATCAATGTCTACAGGAAGATTCAACTGTCCTGCTTTTTGTCCGTGAATGAGCTCTACGAATTTCACAATTTCCCCTTGTTCATTGCGAAGTACCACGCGAACGTCGTCTTGATCCTCCAAGATAAACTGAAGGCTGCTTTCGATTCTATGTGGCTTGCCTGAAAACGCAAGGCCATTATTACCATCAGCTTCCTCATAGTCGACTTGGTAAGTTGGAACGGCCAAGTGCTTGTGCTTTGCGGCAATGGCTTGAAGAGCGCTCGGTTTCATTTTGCCATTTTCGTAAGTGACAATTGATGCTAAACTATGATCATTGGTGAAGGACCAAACGAATTGTTGAATGCTGGTGCAATTGCCAAGTCTTTTTGCCTCGGCTTCTTCTAAAGCTGCAACCAAGTCTGGAGAAGCCATTTCAGTTTTCCCTAAATCGTGAAATCCGTCGGTTGTGGATTTAGCACTGGCGTTTCCGCAGGCGGTATTCAACAAAGTCGTTTTTTCTTCACCAGGTGCTAAGTAGATTTCTCTTGAACGAAGCACAACGAAGGGCTGGTAATCGTTCGTTGCGGTATAAAAGACGCGACCCGTTTCTACATGCAGAGCGAGTGAATCTTTCGTAGTGTTTTTTACGGTAAGTTGAAAATAACCGTGGTTGCGAATGTGATTAACAATTCCACTAAAAGAAATTCTCTTTTCTTTCTTCGCTTTTTCGAAATTGCATCGTTGGATTTCGCTTTGAGCAATTGTTTCCAATCCGAGAAACAAAAGTC
>JBJOPP010000204.1:0-3238 GCA_046050685.1 Bacteroidota bacterium | reverse complement strand
AGTGTCGTTTTTGCTTACGTTCACCAATTGTGATCCAGCATCGTTAACGTCTTGAAGGTATGTGTTCCACAACCATGACATGCTAATAGTTTGGAATGCTTTGTATACACCCACGTTTACTTTAGCTTTTCCTAAATCTTTAGAGATGTTGAAATCGTTTGTGAAGTTGTTGAAGTTGTTCAAACGTGTGTCGAACAAGTGAGTTCTCATCAACAAACCGTTTCCGTTTGCGTTAGCAGGAACGGCTTCTCCAGTAGAAGCGTAGGTTAATGAAGTGTAACCTTGAGCGATTCCATTCGCAATGTTCTGCATAGAATCTACACCAGCGGTGAAAGGAGCGGTGAAAGATCCGTTGTTCCAAGCCATGCGAGCAC
Source organism: Bacteroidota bacterium (assembly GCA_046050685.1). Lineage (GTDB taxonomy): Bacteria > Bacteroidota > Bacteroidia > Flavobacteriales_D > Sanyastnellaceae > CAIZGX01. The sequence continues at coordinate 2,864 of JBJOPP010000204.1, read as the reverse complement.
GGTTTGTTACGTACCACTCGTTACCCAATTCAAAACCGAACTCAGTTCCGATAGACTTAGAAACAGAGTGCATTCCATCTGCAACATTGCTTCTATAAACACTTCCATTTCCGTCTGTGCTTAAGTTAGACATTAAATATGGAGATTGAAGAGCACCGTGTGTTGCGCTGAATCCAGGAACTGATTCCCAAACTGGATTTTCGTTTGTTCCGCTTACCATAATTGGCATTGGCATGTATGCAGGTGTTCTGTCATCTAAATACTTTAAGAACAAACGAGCATAACCTTTCTCGAAGTAGCGAGTTAAGTTTGCCTTGATTTGTCCACCGTAGTTTGAAGTGAATCCGGTTTCACGAGGGCTATCGCCTTGCTTGTAATATCCACCAACGTGGAATGTCATGTTTTTAGCAATTGGTGCTCCGTATTCGAAGTCTGTGCGGTGTGTTCTGTAATCAATACCGAACGTAGAACCAACACTTCCACCTTGTTTATCACCAGTCTTGCTGATTAAGTTAATTACACCAGCTGGAGAGTTTGATGACGCTGTGCTCGCAGATCCACCTCGAACCGCTTCAATACGTCCAATGTTGTAATCGAACTTCGTAAACTGATCGGCAGTACCGAATGCGATATCACCAAATTGAAGAACTGGTAGTCCGTCTTCTTGCAATTGAAGATACTTCGATCCTCCTGTTGCAATTGGAACACCGCGAACGGTGATGTTCGTGTTACCTTCTCCGGCAGACGCTTCAGAACGAATACCAGGAATAGAACGGAAAATTTCCGCAGTTGAACGCGCAGAAATCTCATCGATTTGCTTTTGCGTAATTGTGCTGATTGAAATACTTGATTCCAATGCAGATTTTGGATTCATCAATCCAGTAATAACAACTTCGTCGAACGAATTGCTAGAAGACATAACAACATCTACAGTGGTAGTAGATCCGTTATTAATAACCACGTTTTGTGTTTGCTCTTCGTATCCAACGAAAGAATAAACAACTTGATACGTTCCCGCATCTAATTTCTCAATGCGGTAGTGTCCAGCCTCATCAGCGGCAGCCCCTTTGCCCACATTCTTAACACGAACAACACTAAAGCCTAGTGTCTCGCCTGATTTGTTTTTAATTGTTCCCTCTAAAATTCCCTGTGCCATTAACAGAGAAGGGATGAATAGTGCACCGCATGCGGTCAGTATTCCTTTTAGTAGTCTTTTTTTCATAGGTTTTGGTTTAAGCCTTTCCGCAATCTTAAGACGAAATCTCATTCCCTTAACACGGCCGAAGCAGGTGGGTGGAACGAAAACGTTTTCGAAAACGTTTTCGGTTGATAACTTGTTTCATCTTTTATTTTTTCGTTAATTCACCGAACCATGTCGAACCGAATTAATATCCGAGATCTCGCTAAAATGCTAGGTGTATCCGTGAGTACCGTTTCAAAAGCATTGAACGATAAGTCGGATATAAGTCCAGCTTTGGCGAAACAAATTCGAGAGAAAGCAGAAGAATTAAACTATCGTCCCAATCACATTGCTTCTGGTTTGCGGAACAAGAAGTCCAAACTGATTGCGTTAATCATTCCGGAAATTACGATGTACTTTTTTCCATCGGTGATTAAGGGAATTGAAGACCATATAAAGCAATTTGGTTATCGACTTATGGTGTTTCAAAGTAAGAATGATCTTTCAGAGGAGTTACGCAATATTGAAATTTGCATTCAGCAAAATGTAGACGGAGTATTACTGTCAATCACACATCCTGAAAACTCAATCCCACATCTCGAAATGCTTGTGGAAAGCGATATTCCTTTTGTTCTTTTCGATAAGGGTGTTGAACGGGAGGGGTTCTTTGAAGTAATGATAAATGACTACAATGTCTCGAAAATGGCAGCGAATCATTTGGTTCAAAAAGGCTGTAAACGAATATTGGCTTTACTAGGAAATTCTGAAATGTCTATTTCGAGAAAGCGCGCAAAAGGCTTTTCAGAGGAAATGAAAAAGGTTGGGTTTTCAAACTTTGAAATGTGTTTCGTAAAAGATTTTGAAGACGGAAAGTTGATGGTGGAGGAAGAATTTAAAAAGAAAGAGTTCGATGGATTGTTTGTGATGAGTGACGAACTTTTGGCGGCTAGTTCGAAGTTTGTTTATTCAAAAATTAAAGATGGCCTTGAATTAAATGTCGTGGCAATCAGTGATGGTTTCTTGCCGCATCTGTTCGATTTTAAGGTAGATTACTTTCATCACGATGGGTTTCTCCTTGGCCAGAAAAGCGCAGAGCGAATGCTTGCGATTATGAACGACGAGAATTCAAAGATGCTGCCTGATTTCTATTTGGAACTTGAAGTGACTTTAAAAGCAAATGCTTAGTTAAGCGAAAATATTCTTTATTATATTTATTAAAATTAATTTTCTTGAACGTATGAATAATGTAATGCGCGGCTTCCTTATTTTTTGTGTTTTAGCAAGTAGCATGTGTGCTTCTTCCCAAGTAGAAGTCGTAAAACGAGTAAGATTCGAGCACGAAGGTGTTGTGGCAACAAGCGTAACTCCGAATAATAAAGTAATTACCTATTCGATTATTTCAGAAAAGGGAGAAGACGATCAGTTGGAAATTGTAGCTTATGATGAAAAACTAGAAGAAGAAGGCAGGTTTCAAGCGAAATGTTCAGAACGAAATATTTTCAAGTCACACGCCCTTTCTGGAACAGGAGAATATTATTTCTCTATGATGATCGATAATAAAAACACGATTCATTCGGTGGTCTTCAATACAAGCACTCTCGAAGCAAAAGAACTTCACGTGCCGTTGGAAAAGAAATTCGAACCGAATGGAAATTTGGATTTCTTCGGCGGATCTTCCACAACT
>JBJOPP010000203.1:0-4807 GCA_046050685.1 Bacteroidota bacterium | reverse complement strand
GTATATTCTAGATTTAATTGTGAATGGCAAAGTGGTGGAGTCTAAATCAATTGTTGTAAAGCATTAATAATTCAGCGAAATGAGAACATACTTGATGATATTTTTTCTGGGCTGTTATCAGATAATGAACGCCCAAACAACACCAGCTTTGCCTTTGCCAATTGACATGCACTATGTATACTTAAATCTCTATGGACAAAGTTGTAATTACGGCATAAATCTGAATGAAGCTGATCTTGGGCAATATGGCCAGCCGGGAGTAACTTATTACCAAGAAGAAATCGCAGCTCCTATTTATTGTCCTTTGAGCACCGATTTTTGTCCGGGTTCCATGATGACTGAATTTGTGTTTAGTCAGGATGGAAATAAATGGTATAGGAACGATATCCTTTGGTTCGATTGGGACAATCAAGTAGGGGACTCTTGTAAATTAGATCATACAACTTTGTTTGATTGTATCATAGTAGATATCGACACCTTAATATTTGCCGATGGTATTCCAAGAAGGCAATATCATATTGTCGAGGCAACAAATGGTTCGGAATTATATATGGGTGGTTCACTTGTACCATTTTCATTTATTGAAGGAATAGGTACGAATCTTATGGGGTTGGAGTTTCAGGACGTTGAGACTAGGCAATTTTTATCGTGCGTATACGATAAGAACGGGTTGCAATTGATGGAAAATGAATGGTATTCTCCAATGTACCCTGGTTGTTGTAATGTTAATTCAGTTAGTGATTTTACAACTAGCTCTTTCTCAATCTACCCCAGCCCCGCCACCAATCAAACCTCCCTTCAATTCGAATCCACTCACATTCCGCAATCCATTCAAATCTTCAACGCTACCGGACAGCTCATGCATACAGAAAACGTTTTGGGCAGATTACAAATGACAGTGAATGTCTCAAACTTCGCGACTGGCATCTACACCGTTCGTGCTTCGTTTGAAAATGGAGAGGAGGTGAGTGAGAGGTTGGTGGTGGAATAGGAACTACGTTATTGGAACTACGTTATTGGAACTTCGTTGTTAGAACTTCGTTGTGAGAACTGCGTTGTGGGAACTACGTTATTGGAACTTCGTTGTTAAACCCTCGTCCGAAGGACCCTCGCAATACTAATTGCCCTCGCAACGCCAGTTGCCCTCGTCCTTCGGACTAGTAGAGCAAAGTCTCTTCTCCCAAATTCCCGCGCTTCTGCAACTTCAGATCTTGCAACAAAGGAGACTTAATATTCAACTGAATGTAATAACTCTGACGAAGTCCGAATGGAACCACGTTCGCGCTTAACTCCCAGCAATGAAGGTCTACGTGTAATCCGATTGTGGTTGTTGTCATTTCCTTCGCGTTGAAATCGTAGCCACCGTTGAAGCTCAACGCCAAGCGTTTCGCGAAGGCAACATCGCCCATGAAAGTTACCGCCTGCGTATAAATCGTGCTGTCGCGCTGTTGATCAACCAACCACTTCTTGCTCATGCGCAAATTGTAATTCACACTCAAATTCCAAGGCACATTAAAGTCAATCAACGATGCTTGATTGGTAGAAAGAATCTCCTGCTGCTGCGGTGTAACAGCCGGATTAGCCGACGGCTGATTAGAACTTGGCTTCGCCTGTTTGCTGCGCACAACAATTCCCATCGCTAAATTCGTCCCTTCCATGCGCGCAATGCCCTTTCGCGATTCATTCAAAAACGTATCAATCTTCCGTCCCAACGAATCGCGATCGTACATGCTGTAAGAAGAGGAATAGTTCATGGTCAGGAATTTTCCAACCGATGTAAAGGCCGAGAAATTCAGGTTGCTCCATTGTATCGAATCGGCCATGAAGTTGCGCGATGTGCTGGTTCGAAAACTGTCTATGATCTTCACCTTCTTATACGACACCTTAGCCGAAGACTCGTCGCGAACCTTCGCTTCAACATTTTGATTAACCGAAAAATTCATGTTCGCAGTCTGCGCAGAACTCGTGGGCGCAAATCGCGCCGCATCAAACGCCGAATACCCCAAGAACTCGCCATTCACCCCGTAATAGCCAAACTGCTGAAAATTTTGATAAGGTGTATACGAAAACCCCACCCTCGGCTGAATCATGTGTCGAACCGCTTTCACCTTCTTCGCTCCTTTTCGAACATACGTTCCGTAAATGCGCGTGTCCGCCGATATCTGCGTCGACCAATTTCCTGCTGCTTTAAATCCGGCAACCGTATCCAACTGCGCATCGCTAATCGGAGAAACAACTTTCCATGTGCCATATCCCGTGAAGGTGGCAGACGGATTCAAGGTTAAAAACTGTCCCAACTTCCACGAAGTACTCGCGGTGCTATTCAAGCGAACACCACTCGTTGCTTTATTCAACAATTCACTCATGGTCAATTGTCCGAACTGTTGCTCATACGCCGAAAGCTGCTGCTCGGTATTCAACGAGGCGTTAATTCCAATCGGAGATTTAGGGAAGACCTTCTTCAACAAATTAATCCTTGAAACGTTGAAGGCCGCAGACGGTAATGTAATCTGAACCAATCGCGATTGCGTGTTCTGCGTGTGATTCGCTGAAAGCGCCAACGAGAAAGGCTTTCCAGGAAACGACTTCGACCATTGCACCGCCGAATTGAACGTGCTCGTTAAGAAGTCTTGTTGCGTAGCGTTCAAGTTATTTCTGAAATTCTGCGAGCTTCCCAAATTCACATTCGCATTGAACGATTCATTCGGTCTGGCCTTCGGGTCTTGCGAATGATTCCAACGAATGTTGAAGGTCGACTGCTGAATGTAATTCGGCAATTCACGGAAACCCGTCTTGTTAATGGTTCTTGAAATATTGAACGAACCCTGATACTTGTAACGCTTCTTATAATTCGTAATGTTCTTCACGCTCCATGATCCGCCCGTGTAGATATCGAACAACAGCTTCGTATCCACGTGATCGTTAATGGGGAAATAATATCCCAAATTCTGAACGAAGAATCCCTTCGCCCTTCCGTTTCCATATCCCGGAATTAAAATTCCGTACGTACTTTCTTTTTTATTCGGAAAGAATCCAAACGGCAATCCCAACGGAACCGGAACCTTTCGGAACTGCAAATAAAGCGGGCCGCTCACAATCTTTTCATTCGGAATAATAATGGCCTTCGACAATTGAAAATGGAAATGCGGATTCGGATTCGAACACGTAGTAAACTTTCCTTTCCGAATGTGAATGGTCTTGTCTACCTGCATCTTCGAAATGGCAGTATGCAAATACGCGTCGGACTCTTCCGTACGAACACCGTAACTAATTCCTCGCTTCGATTTAAAATTGTAACCCAACGAATCTTCTTCAAACGAAGTCTCTCCTTGCGTGAACAATGGCCTTCCTACATACACACCCACCGAATCTTTAAATCCTTTCGCAAAGGCAATGTTATCGGTCATGGAAAACGCAATGTATCCGGCCTTCAACTCCAAATCTCCGTAGGTAACATAAGAGCCCAATCCGTATAAATACACACGATCGTTCACCAAATCCATTACGGTACTGTCTTTGCCATAGTAGTGAACCTCCTCCATGGCCTGTTCTTCCGAAGAAAAATAAAGGGTGTCAACAGGCATTGGCGACAATGAATCAGACTGCGCAGACAGCGGGTTCAATAAGGAGCTTATCAACACCACACACGTGAAAATTAGAGCGCGTTGGAAGTTCATGCCTTCACAAAGAAAAATAGTTTTGTTTAAATTGCGTTCACGTGTCAAAGCTATGCTAAACATTCGAGAAAATAAACCCTTCAAGCAGATGCATAAAAAAATACTGTACATTTTTTTAGTGGCATTGGTTTTCACTTTAGGTTCGGCGTATCGCATTTCGAAGAAAGTAGTAACGACAGATAAAAAGTTTATTGTTGTGCTCGATGCCGGACACGGAGGAACTGACCCAGGCACCCTCGGAACAGGGCGATACAAGACTTCCGAAAAAGACATTGCCCTCGATGTTACTTTGAAAGTCGGAAAGCTCATTGAACAGAATTATCCGAATGTTAAGGTGGTTTATACACGAACAGGCGACACCTTCCCTACCCTGAAACGCCGCGTTGAAATTGCAAACACCAACAACGCCGACCTCTTCATAAGCATTCACTGCAACGCCAATCCGAACACCGAGGCTTCCGGCTCCGAGTCGTTCGTGATGGGATTGCACAAGTCTGAAGAGAGCTTACGCAATGCCATGCGTGAGAATGCTTCCATCTATTTAGAAAGCAACGGAGGGAAAGACTACGACGGTTTCGACCCGAACAATCCAGACACCTACATTGCCATGAGTCTTCGCGAAAACATTTATCAGGACAAGAGTATCCTGCTTGCGAAGAACGTTCAAGATGAATTCGTGAAATTGGGAAGAAAAGACCGCGGCGTGAAGCAAGCGCCATACTATGTCATCACCTTCACCAACATGCCAAGTATCTTAATTGAATTGGGATTCCTTTCCAACAACAAAGAAGAAGATTACTTGCAGAGCAAGGCTGCCAAGGAGGAATTGAGCTCGGCGGTGTATCGCGCCTTCGTAGATTATCAAAGCAAACTTTTCAACATTCAGCCTACCAATGTGCCGGCCCCTACTGCAGTTATTGAGCAACCGGTGAAGCACAACGCCTACGAAGGACTTATTTGGGAAGAGATTCCCGTAAATGAAGTGGCGTTTAAAGTGCAGATTTTGAGTTCCGCCACCCCTCTTCAAAAAAAATCAAATCAATTTAAAGGTTTAGACAGAATTGAGGAATACCTTAGCAACGGCGCACACAAGTACCTGGTTGGAAGCACTCGAAGTTTAGACGACGCCA
>JBJOPP010000202.1:0-9511 GCA_046050685.1 Bacteroidota bacterium | reverse complement strand
TGAGTCTTCTTTCCCATCTCTGAATGACGTTGTTGGGGCCTACGGTGTGCTTATTATCCAAACCATTGTTTCCACTTTAGTGGTTTTAATTTTTGGTGAATTCATACCGAAAGCACTTCTTTCCTCACAACCCAACAAATGGCTCCTACGCCTCTCTCCGTTAATTGCTATATGGTACGCCGTTCTTTTCGTGTTCGCTTATAGCGTAACGAAAGTGAGTGAATGGATTATTGCTATGCTTTTTAGGAACTCGCCGAAAGAACAAGACATTGTTTTCGGAAGAACCGATTTGAATCATTATCTGGAAGGATTTACTGGCGCTAATTCTCAACAAAACGAGCTTGATTTAGAAATTCAGTTTTTTCAAAACGCCCTTGATTTTTCTTTGTTGAAAGCGCGCGACTGTATGCTTCCTCGTAATGAAATTGTGGCCATTGATATTACCGAGAGCATTTCGAAGGCGAAGGAACTTTTCATTGAAACCAAACTTTCGAAAATTATTGTATACCGCGAAAACATTGACCAATTGATTGGCTATGTTCACTTCAGCGACTTCTTTAAAAACCCGAAAGAGATCAAAGAAATTCTTCGACCCATTGCTATAGTGCCTGAGCCCATGGCTGCCAATGAAATCTTGAAGATTTTCCGCAGTCAAAAGAAAAGTGTCGCTGCGGTGGTGGATGAATTTGGAGGGACAAGTGGACTCATTACTTTCGAGGATATTATTGAAGAAATTTTCGGTGAAATCGAGGACGAACACGATACAATAGACAATGTAGAACGTGAGATTCAGAAAGGTTGGTATGAGTTTTCTGGAAGATTAGATGTTCACTACATCAATGAAAAATATAAACTTGAACTTCCAGAAAACGAAGAGGAATATGATACCCTTGGCGGATTAATTCTGAACTTCCACCAAGACTTTCCGGAAGTGAATCAAGAATTCGTTATTGATCGCTACAGATTCACTATTCTAGCCGTGAATGAACGTCAAATTAAGCTTGTTCAGCTTCAAAATATTGAAGAATTGACAAATAGCTAAGTGTTCCTAAAAAAAAACAAGGAATTTTCGAGCAAATTCCCGATATTCGCACTCCTAAATTTTATAGTCCATCACTATGGCAATGATTTCAACCCTTCGTAAACAAGGATGGCTAGTATTAGCCCTAGTCGGCATTGGTATTGTCGGCTTCTTAATTCCGTATGACGCTGTAATGGCTATGTTCGGCGGCCCATCAGACAAAGTTGGTGTTATTAATGGTGAAAACATTAAGCAAGACCAATGGAGAGCGATGCTTCAAGAGCAATCGGAATTGTTCAGTTACAACAACAGCCAATCCCACGGGTTGGAAAACGATGTATGGAACAACTTAATCGAAAACACACTTCTTCAACCTGAATACCAAAGCCTTGGTTTGATGGTTACTGACGAAGAGTTAGACGAAATTCTTTTCGGAAAATATTTGAGTTCTTACGTGAAGAGTACGTTCTACCAAGGTCAGGACTCATTGCCATTCAAAGAGCAAATGCGTGAGAGCTTCAAGAAAATGGAAACTGAAAAAACAAATCTATACACTGGTTATAGAAGATTGGTTATCGAAAAACGCTTGAAGGAAAAATACGATGCGTTGGTTAGTGCCGGTGCATATGTAAACTCATTAGACGCGAAAAGCTTATTCCACCAGTCAAACGACAAAGCAGCTATTGTTTATGTTGTGAAGCCTTACGCTCAAATCATGGAGAGTGAAATTTCATTCTCGAACGAGGACATTGAGACATATTACAACGATCACAAAAACGACCGTGACTTCAAACAAGAAAGAAGTCGCACGATTGCATACGTTCGCATTCCATTGGTAACAAGCGCTGCTGACAGTGCTGCTACACTTGAGAGTCTTCAAGCATTGGCTGCTTCTTTCAAAGCGTCTAAAAACGCGAAAGAAGATTCGTTGTTTGCTGCAATCAACGGGGGCAATCCTGCTAACGCTAAAGTTAAATATGCTGCGGGTTCATTCCCAGAGCCGTTCAACTCACAAATATCTTCAGACAGCATTGGTCGCGTAATGGGTCCATTTGTTTCTGGCGGAGTTGCTCGTGTTGTAAAATTGACTTCTCGCGGAACTGAAATCGATTCGGTACAAGCGCGTCACATTCTTTTCAAAGAGAAGGGTGCTGCAGGTAAAGCGAAGTGTGATTCATTGAAACAATTGATCACTTCGAAGAAAGGTAAGTTCGCTGAGCTTGCTACAAAGTACAGCACTGACCCAGGATCTGCTGTTAAAGGTGGTGACTTAGGTATGTTCGGAAGAGGTGCAATGGTACCTGAATTTGATGCAGCTTGTTTCAACGGAAAAGTAGGAGATCTTCAAATTGTAGAAACACAATTCGGAACTCACTTGATTGAAGTAACCAAGAAAGGTGCAGCTAAGCCTGTTTCTTACTACGCTCAAATTGAAAGACCAATTGCTCCTAGCGCAGCAACTAAAAAAGAGACTTACCAAAAAGCTATTGACTTCATTCAAAATCATGGAGACAGCGCAAGTTTCCGTGCGGGTGCAGTTGAAAGCTATAATGGTTTAACATATTCTCCAAACGTTCGTCCTGAAGCAACTGCTGTAAGCGGTGTTCAGAATGCATCTGAGATCATCGGATGGACTTACAATCCAGAAACAGAAGAGGGAGCTATCTCGCAACCTATTTCAGTTGACGACGGAATTGTGGTTGTTTGTCTAATGGAAATTAAAGAAAAAGGGGTTCCTTCTTTGCGTAACGTATACGATCGCGTTAAGCAGGAAGTAATCAAAGAAAAGAAAGCTGAGAAATACATGGCTATGATGACTGGCAGTTCTTTAGAAGAAATTGCTGGAAAAGTATCTGGACAAGTGAAGACTTTCGAAAACCTTTCAATGGCTATGCGTAACATCCCAGAAAGTGGTGTTTCAGAAACTGAAAGCGCTGCTATAGGTGCTGCATTCGGTTTACCAACTGGAAACATCTCTGCTCCTATCAAAGGAAAAGGTGGTGTTTATGTTATTCAACGTGCTGCAGATGTAACACGTGTTGAAAGCCCTGACAACTACGTTTCATTCAGAAAAGATAAAATGCGCGGTCAAAAGACTAGTGCTCCAATGACGTTGTTCAATTCACTTCGTGAAGCAGCTGAAATTGAAGACTACCGTTTCTTCCCAGAAGATTGATTGTAAAAAGACTTTAAGAAAAAGGATGCTTCGGCATCCTTTTTTGTTTTAGAACCAAAGCAACATCGTATCGCCGTAGCTCAAGAACATGTAATTGTCATTCAACGCATGTTGGTATATGCGTTTCCAATTTTCACCTACCGCAGCAGCAACCAACAACATAAGCGTGCTTTTAGGCTGATGGTAATTCGTTTGCAGGCCGGAACAAATCCTGAACGAATAGCCCGGTGCAATGCAAATACTCGATGAAGCACAAATGCTGTTTCGATTCGTCGCATCGAGATGATTCAGCAACGCCCTTAGAGCCTCTTCCTTCGAGTATTTTACATTCGTGATATAAGGTTCCCACTGATCTACAGAATCTGCATTTTTTCCATCTAAAACACGAACGCCCAACCAATATAAACTTTCAAGGGTTCGCATGGAAGTAGTTCCCGCTGCAATGACTCTTCCTTCACAATTTAAAATTGCTTCAATGCACTCCTGTGTGACTTCGAGAAATTCAGCATGCATTTCATGATCTTCTATGCGATCGGCAGACACGGGTTTGAAGGTTCCGGCGCCTACGTGCAGACACACCTCCTTTTGCAGCACTCCAGCATTTTGAATAGCTTGAAGTACCGCATTGGTGTAATGCAATCCGGCAGTAGGAGCCGCAACAGAGCCCTCTGTTTTCGCGAATACTGTCTGGTATCGATCCTTGTCGTTCGCAACGGGTTTGCGCTGAAAGTAAGGTGGCAGAGGTACTTGTCCGATTGCCTCTATCACTTCTGAAAAAACAGCGTTGAACTTCCAACTGAACTCAACTACAAAAGCATCTTTCTCTATTCCCTTGCGCTCAATAAAAACGCTTTCAGTCGAATTGTTCCACATGATTTTCATTTCCAACTTCCCTTCTTTCCAACGCTTGGAATTTCCTATGTATGCAGTAAACGCAACACTATCATGCGATGAAAAAGCTTCGGTGTATGATACTCCGAAAGGCGCCAGGCACATGATCTCTATGAATGCCCCCGATTCTTTTTGGAAAACAATTCGAGCAGGAATAACTTTTGAATTATTCGAGATCAAGAGATCTCCTTCCTTCAAAAAGTTTGGCAATTCAGAAAAAACGGAATCGGTTATTTCACCGTTTTGGTACACCAACAATTTGGCCGCTGATCGGTCTTCCAAAGGAATAACTCGAATGCGATCTTCGGGAAGAGTATAATTGAAATCTTCAATTTCAATTTGTGGAATTGCCATGGCGCGAAAATACCTATTTTTGAAAACATTTTTTAACTATGAGCACGAATAGAAAAGCATTGGTAATTGGCTGCAGAGGACAAATAGGCATTGAGCTTGTGATGGCCCTTCGTTCGAAGTTGGGACAACACAATGTGATTGGCGCCGATATTCAACCTGCAGACGCCGTTTCTTCTGAAGATGGACCGTATGTTCAGCTGAATGTTTTAGATGCGGATGCTTTGCGTGCATGCGTTCAAGACAACGCCGTTACAGAGGTGTATCAACTTGCAGCTTTATTAAGCGCAACCGGAGAAAAAAATCCAATGTATGCGTGGAAGTTAAATATGGAAGGGCTCTTGAATATTCTTGAGCTTGCAAAAGAATTTAAGTTCCGTTTGTTTTGGCCAAGCTCTATTGCGGCTTTCGGACCAACTACTCCGGCCGACCAAACGCCTCAAACCACTGTGATGGAACCTTCTTCCGTTTATGGAATTTCGAAGTTGGCGGGTGAAAGATGGTGCGAATATTATTTCATGAAGTATGGCGTTGATGTTCGCAGCCTTCGTTACCCAGGATTGATTGGACACCGCTCTGCTCCGGGCGGAGGAACAACAGACTATGCCGTAGATATTTTCTATTCTGCGTTGAAGGAAAACAAATACACATCGTTCCTTTCGGAAAACACGGAACTTCCAATGATGATGATGGAAGACGCTATTCGCGCTACCATTCAACTGATGGAATCAGATGCTGAAAAGATTAAGATTCGAAGCGCATACAACCTTGCAGGAATAAGCTTCACACCGAAACAATTGGCTGAAGAAATTGCAAAGCATTTGCCCGGATTTGAAATTAGCTATGCCCCAGACTTCCGTCAAGGATTAGCAGATTCATGGCCGAATAGCATTGACGATTCTTCTGCGAAGCACGATTGGGGATGGGAGATTGAATACCCAATGCCACGATTGGTTTCTACAATGCTTGAAGAAATCGCGAAAAAAGTATCGTAACTCTTTCAATAGCCTTATAAAAAGCCTCAATGAATGAGGCTTTTTTTATTTGTCTTCGTTTCTTTGCACTATGGTTGATTTGTTCATTTACAATAGTCTTACACGAACGAAAGAAAAGTTCACTCCCCTTCACAAACAATTCGTTGGAATGTATGTGTGCGGGCCTACTGTTTACAATTACGCACACTTGGGAAATTGTAGAACGTTCGTGACGTTCGATACGGTTTATAGATACCTCTCTTTTCTCGGATACAAAGTTCGTTATGTGCGAAACATAACAGACGTTGGGCACATCACAACCGAGTTCGATGAAGGAGTGGATCGCATTGGTGCGCAAGCGAAACTGGAGCAAGTTGAACCGATGGAAATCGTGCAGAAATACACGACGTATTTCCACGACATGATGCGTGCCTTCAACAACCATCCGCCAAGCATTGAACCAAGTGCAACCGGACACATCATGGAACAAATTGCCATGATTGAAGAGATCATTAAAAATGGATATGCCTATGAAGTAAACGGAAGCGTTTATTTCGATGTGAAGAAATACAAAGACGTTTTTCCATACGGTGAATTAAGCGGAAGAAACGTAGATGAATTATTAGAGAACACGAGAGAGTTAGACGGCCAAGAAGAAAAACGATTCTTTGCCGATTTTGCTTTGTGGAAGTCTGCATCTCCTGAACACATTATGCGTTGGTCTTCTCCATGGGGAGAGGGATTCCCAGGATGGCATTTGGAATGCTCTGCCATGAGCACAAAATATTTGGGTGAAGAATTCGACATTCACGGAGGAGGAATGGATTTGAAATTCCCTCACCACGAATCGGAAGTAGCGCAAAATTCTGCGTGCTGCGGAAAGGCTCCTGTTCGTTATTGGATGCATGCAAACATGCTCACTGTAAACGGACAGAAGATGTCGAAGTCGTTGGGAAATTCTTTCCTTCCACACGAATTGTTTTCGGGAACGCATGAACTTTTAGAAAAAGGATTTTCACCCATGGTCGTTCGCTTCTTTATGCAACAAGCGCATTACAGAAGCACATTGGACTTCAGTAACGAAGCGTTGAAAGCTGCAGAGAAGGGATTCGAACGTTTGATGCAAGCAGTGGACAAAGTTGACGCACTTGCAGCAAGCGAATCAAGTTCTTATGACTTGAATGAATTGGAAAAGAATTGCTACGAAGCCATGAGCGATGACTTCAATACACCTATTCTTATTTCACATTTGTTCGAAGCGGTTAAGGTGATTAATTCTTGCGTTGATAAGAAGATTCAATTGACACAAGCAGACATTGAGAGACTTCAAAAATTAGTAAAAGGATTTGTGTTCGAAGTGCTCGGACTTCAAGCAGAAGTTGCTAGTGCATCGAGCGATATTTCAAACGATTTAATGCAAGTGATTATTCGCTTGCGCGCCGAAGCGAAAGGAAAGAAAGATTTCGCAACATCGGACTTAATTCGCGACGAATTAAAAGCAATAAATATTCAACTTCAAGATTCAAAAGAAGGAACAACCTGGACTCATGAAAAATAATAAAAAGATCATAGCCATTGTGCTTGTCGTGTTGGTTGTGGGCGGCTTTCTGTTCAAGACGTTCGAACCATATTTCAAAAAAGCGAAGAGCGCAGAAAACAACACAACAGAGAGCGGTGCAATTTTAGAACCCGCAGATTTCATGACCGATAGTTGTTATGCCTTCATTCAAAAACAAGTGGCTTTTGGTCCACGTGTTCCTGGAAATGCGAACCACGCAGCTTGTGGAAATTGGCTCATTCAAAAATTCAAAAGTTACAATTGCTCTGTTAAGGAACAAGTAGGTACTATGCCGAATTGGGAAGGCGGAAACACACCAGTTCGAAACATTATTGCTTCTGTGCATTCCGGTGCAACGAAGCGCATTGTCTTGGCTGCTCACTGGGACAGTCGTCCATACGGCGATAAAGACCCTGATCCAAGCAAACACAAACAACCTATCGATGGCGCGAATGACGGTGCGAGCGGTGTAGGTGTATTGTTGGAATTGGCACGTATTTCAAAAGATTTACCTGAAGACATTGGTATCGATTTTATTTTATTCGATAGCGAAGACGGAGGAAAACCTGAGTGGGCTCCCGATGGAGAAAACGATGCTTACTCGTGGTGTCTTGGCTCACAATTGTGGGCGAAACAAAAGCCGCAACGCACGATGCGATATGCGGTGCTTCTTGACATGGTTGGTGCAGAAGGAGCGCGATTCCACAAGGAAGGATATTCTATGCAGTCGGCAGGTAGCGCTGTGAATCGCATTTGGGGAAATGCAGCGAAACTTGGTTACGGCGAGTATTTTCAAAACGACGAAACAGCAGGAATCATTGATGACCATTTGTTCATGATTCAAGCGAATATTCCTTCCTTGGATATTGTAGATATGCGTCCAAATTATATGGGTACACAATTCGAGTTCGGTGGTTCCCATCATACACATGCAGATAACATGAGTGTGATTAGCAAACCCACTTTAAAAGCGGTAGGACATACGTTGGCTTACACCGTTTGGAATTTGAAATAACTTAGAAATCTAAGTTCAACGACAAGTAAAATACACGCGGCATAACCGTGCTGTCATCTACGCCCCATGCCCAGTCTGCGCGCATGTAATAGCCTAGAACTTTCGAACGCAATCCGAATCCATATCCATAGATAATTGGTTCTTTGTTGCTTCTCAATTGAACCGTTATTGGTGTTTGCGTCACTGTAATGGTGTTGAAGTCATTCGCGTCGTCGTATGGACTCTTTCCAGTCCAAGCACTACCAATATCAAAGAATCCAACTACTTGGAAATTATCTGCGAAATCTGATTTGATAGATTTGTTGCTCAAGTATCTGAAGAGTGGCAAGCGCAATTCCGAATTACTTAATAGGAAATTATTTCCATTGCGAGCATTCACATAGAACCCTCTCAAAGGTCCTGCAAATGCCTGGAATGTGTAGCCTTGCGTATTGGAAACAAGAACAGAATTATCTACTTTTTGCCCCAACCAATTGTCCACTCCTCCAAGGTAATTCACCACTTTATAATCTCCGAAAGAACTGCTTCCACACAAACGAAAAGCAAAAGTTAAATCGCGATGAATCGGCTGGTAATGACGGAAATCAAATCCAACGACATAGATAGAGTTTTGTTCTTTCCATTTGGTTGGTTGACGGAAATGTTCTCCCCATGCCTTGAAGCGCGTGCCTGTCCGATAATTCAATCCTTTGATGTAGGTGTTGTCGAAAATGTACTCAACCTTTCCACCTGCATTCCATTCGTTCTGATTTTTGTACGAAGCTGTGTATGGATCACTCGACAGAACGACCATTCGGTCGTTACGTCCGATGGCGGTTAATTTAATCGCACTGGTCTCTGTAAACGGATATTTCCATTCGTGCGTTAAATTGTAAGTCTGAACACGAATGGTCGCGTACTCCTGCGTAATCTCTTGTGACTGCCTTTGCAGTGCAGCTTTCTTGTCCCACCTGTTTTTTAAGTTCTCGAAAGACAATCCGAAATCACTGTTATTGAAATTGGCAGCAATGCGAACACCTGCAGTTAACTTATAATCTTCCATGAGGTCGGAAACTCCAACTTTAAAGAATCCTGAGAATCCTGGAGAGATGCTCGTAGGCCCTGTGTAATTCTGATAAAATGAACTTGCAAACTGATTGTCTACAGTAGACTGAAGGTAACTCGTGGTGTAGTTCACCATGTAATTCTTGGCCTTTGGAATATCTATTTTCGTTAATTCCGCGAGGGCATCTGCCTGCTTCAATTTTTCTTGTTGTTTCTTTTTATCGCCAGGAAAAGCAAAGTTCTCGGTATCAATCCTTGTCTCGTTTTTTTTCTTCGCAACCCAAACCATTTCGGTGTAAGCAGACTTTTCTTTTTCGGGCTGACTCTCATCTCCTTCAATTTCAATGGGACGATCATTAACCAAATTCACACGCATTGAAAAAGGAACACCCAATTCTTCAACCAACCAATTCGCCTGAGTTTGATCGGAACAAATGAAAAAATTCAAGGTCTTTCGATTCGATTTTTGAAGGGTCTCTGT
>JBJOPP010000201.1:0-10400 GCA_046050685.1 Bacteroidota bacterium | reverse complement strand
GACATAACCAGCAGTTGGGGCACACAATAAGGTTGCAGTGGTTGATCCATAACCATCGTTGTCAGCATCTGCGTAGTAGGCAGTTGGAAGAATACATGTTCCGTTGTCTTGGTTAGCAAGTGGATTGTAATTACAAGCAGTAGCGTTTGTACATCCCAATACTGGACATGCCGAACATCTTCCGTACACATCGTTTTTCACTTGACCTGTTGGGCTTTGACGGTTTGCATAGTTCGCGTAGTCCGTTACCGGTGCGCAACTTGCTCCGTTTTGCATGTCATCTACCAAGTTTTCTTGTGAAGCCCAGTTGTCTACCATGTATTTGTATTCAACGTTCCCAGCCGCAAGGTTAACGGTTACGGTATAAATACCATCGGCGTTACTGTCGGTTAGAATGTTGTATGTATCCGCACCGCACCATCCGCACCATGGACCTGTTACATAAACATTGGTGAATGCTACGCCAGCGCAGTTCATATCTACGTTGAACTGGGTTGCGTACAAACAACTTCCGTTGTCTAGAGTAGCTGCAGGATTATAATTTACGGCAGATGAATTGGTACAACCAGGAGTTCCTACCAAACAAGCGCTGCAAGAGTTCCAACATACAACATCAAGGACTTGAGTTGAAGTGCCAACCGTTAAAGCGCGGTTAGTGAATCCGAAGTTTGTTACAGTACAAGAGGATCCTTGTGTCAAGCTTTCTTGAATTCCCCAGCCATCTGCAGAGAATTTATATTCGTAAGTTCCAGGAAGAAGAGCTACTGTAACTTCCCAAATACCGTCAGCATTTGCATCGGTCATTGGTGTGCAGTTTCCGCACCATCCGTTGAAAGTACCATTTACTTCTGGAGTTGTGAATCCAGTTGTTTGTGTCATGTCAACTTTGAAAGTCACGTTGTAAGTTGGAGCAGAGCACGTTGTGCAAGAACCCCAGCAAACAACAGGTAGTGTTTGAGCTGTTGCGCCAACGGTCAAAGCACGATTGGTGAATCCTCCGTTTGTTACAGTACAAGACGAACCAGCAGTTAAGTTTTCTTGGGTAGTCCATGCATCGGCAGCGAATTTGTATTCATAAGTTCCAGCAGGAAGGTCGAGCGTTGTTTCCCATACGCCATCAGCGTTTGCGTCGGTCATTGGGTTACAGTTACCACACCATCCGTTGAAAGTACCATTCACTTCTGGAGTTGTAAATCCAGTTTGGTTAGACATGTCTACCTGGAATGTAACAGGATAGGTTGGAGGAGCGCAGTTTGTGCAAGATCCCCAACAAACGATATCAAGTGTTGTGTTTGCATTCAAGTTTAATGCACGATTGGTGAATCCACCATTGGTTACAGTGCAAGATGATCCTGCAGTTAAGTTCTCTTGAGAACCCCAACCGTCTGCCGAGAATTTGTACTCGTAGGCACCAGCTTGAAGAGTGATTGTTGTTTCCCAAATTCCGTCAGCATTCGCATCTGTCAATGGGTTACAGTTACCGCACCAGTTATTGAATGTTCCGTTTACTTCCGGTGTAGTGAATCCCGTTTGGTTTTGCATGTTTACACGGAAAGTCACAGTGTACGATGGTGGAACAGAAGAACAAGCTACACACGATGCCCAACATACCGTTGGAATTGTAGTGGCTGCAGAAACCGTAATAGCTCTGTTTGTGTACCCCGAATTGGTTACAGTACAGCTGCTTCCAGCAATCAAGTTCTCTTGTCCAGCCCAGTTGTCGTATGCGAATTTGTATTCGTATGTTCCGGCAGGAAGGGAAAGAGTTGTTTCCCACACACCGTCAGCATTTGCATCAGTAAGTGGATGACAGTTACCGCACCATCCGTCGAATGATCCGTTTACAGTTGGAGTAGTGAATCCTGATACGTTGGTCATATCAACTTGGAATGTCACAGGATAGCTCGGAGGAGCTTGGTTACACGATACGCAAGACTGCCAGCATACGGTAGGCAATGTTGCATCTGCAGAAACTGTGAGAGATCGATTGGTAAAACCGAAATTGGTCACTGTACATGAAGATCCAGGAGCTAAGTTCTCCCAACTACCACCAGAGTTGGCGGTGAACTTGTATTCGTAAGCGCCCGCTGTCAGCGGAACAGTTACTTCCCAAATGCCGTCGGCATTTGCATCTGTCATGGGTGTGCAGTATCCGCACCACCCGTTAAATGTTCCATTAAGCGAAACATTGGAAAGCCCTGTGCCATTCATGTCTACGCTAAACGTGACATCGAACGCCTTTACTCCCAAGAACGAAGTTAAGAGCAAAAAGAGTAGGTAAATCTTTTTCATTTTAGTTGTTATTTATTTAAGGTTGTGACGAATATATAGTAATTGTACAATAGACAAAAACTCTTTTCAGAAAAAAATTGTGAATTTTACAAAAAGTCCGAAGAAATGTCATTTATTTTCGCTGAAATTTGTTAAATGGCAATTTCTAAAAAAATATCGAAGACGCGAATTGAACAAGATGATATCTACTCTATTCCTATTGACGAGTTTTTTAAATCAGCGTTTTCTGTTGACTGTGTAATTTTTGGTTATCACGAAAGAGAGCTGAAGGTTTTGCTTATTCAACGAGGAACAGATCCTTTTCAGGATTATTGGGCTCTTCCGGGTGACTTGGTATATCCGTATGAAGACCTTGACGATTCAGCACAACGCGTATTGAATGATCTGACTTCACTATCCGATGTTAGCATGAGACAAGTGCATACGTTCGGTAAGGTGAATCGCCATCCATTAGGACGTGTTATTACCGTGGGATATATTGCATTGGTGGAATTAATGGACATTAATCCTCTTCCATCTAAATGGGCGAAGCAAACGAAATGGCACAGCATTAAGCGCATTCCGAAATTGGCTTTTGATCACAGAGAAATATTAAACGAGAGCTTCCGCGCGTTGAAAGACATTATAGTTGCGGAGCCTCTTTGGAGTAAAGTTCTCCCAGAAAAATTTACCCTCACCGAATTCCAAGGAATTTTCGAAACGATTTTGCAGAGGGAATTCGACAAGGGTAATTTCAGAAAGAAGATCAACGGTTTGAAATTCTTAAAACGTTTGGACGAATCGCAACAAAATGTGCGTCACCGTCCTTCAAGCTTATACCGCTTCGACGCGAAACTGTTTAAACAGTATCGCGACAAAGGGTTTGTTTTCGAGTTCTAATATTCTTACAACTTCACGAAACGCTGAGTGCTAGCGCCATTTGCAGTAATTACCTGCACGTGATAAATTCCTGTTGGAAGTGATTCGGTGTTCACTTGAACATTGTTGTTCAAGGCAACGATTGGCAATTCAATTTTCTTTCCTGTGTTATCTAGGATCGCAATTGACTTCACCAATTTTTCACTTTGAATCATGAATGAATTTTGAACAGGGTTAGGATAGATTGAAAATCCTTCTGCAGTGATTTCATTTACATTTATTCCTCCGCAGCTGATGCAACTTCCGTAGCATACGGTATCCATTACAACATTGTCGGTTACGTCTAAAATTCTGTTGGTGAATCCAGCGTTTGTAACTGTGCAAGGATCACCTGCTGTAAGTGCTTCAGAACCCGCCCACGTGTCGAAAGCATATTTGTATTCATAGGTTCCAGTGTTTAAAGCAATGGTTATTTCCCAAACGTTATCACCGTTTGCGTCGCTCATTGGCGCACAACCACCACACCAGTTGTTGAAGGTTCCGTTTACTTCAGGAGTTGTGAATGTTGCTCCGCTTGCACTCATGTCTACCACGAATGTAATGTTGTATGGACCAACTGATTGTCCGCAAGCAGCGCAGCTTCCCCAACAAACAACAGGCAAAGAATCTGCAGTCGCAACGTTCAAAACACGGTTGGTGTAAGGACCGGTAGTCATTGTGCAAGAACTTCCAGCTACCAATGTTTCTTGTCCACCCCAGTTATCATAAGAAAATTTGTACTCATAAGCACCTGGCATTAATGCAATGGTTAAATCCCAAACGCCGTCCCCATCTGCGTCGGCCATTGGAGCGCAGCTTCCGCACCAGTTATTGAACGTTCCGTTCACTTCAGGAGTAGTAAATCCTGTTACTCCGTTCATGTCTACTTGGAAGGTAATGTCAACTTGAGCTGATGCGCTCAAAGTAAGAATAGAAAATAAGAAGAATAGCGTTTTTTTCATAATCTAGTTTTTTGCTAATTTAGAGAAATTGTACTTTCTACAAAAAGGTTTTAATACATTTGTTTTTAATGTTCACATGTTTTAGCAAAACTTGTGTACTTTGCCGAGGATTCCTTCAAAAGAAATGAATTTAAAAATGAAACAACACAGCGTCATCTATTTGGTTCTATTTGCGCTCTTATTGGTTGGTGCAACGAGCGTTAGCGGACAGGCAATTCCAGTAGTGGTAGCCCAAGACGAAGAAGGCGTATGGCATCTTACAAGAAACGGGAAACCCTATGATGTGCGCGGAGCGGGAGGAAGTGTTCAACTCGATAAATTGGTTGAGATTGGTGGAAATTCCATTCGCACCTGGAGCACAGACAATGCGCAGGAAGTGTTGGATGAAGCATACGCGAAAGGACTCACCGTAATGTTGGGATTGTGGGTTCAACATGAGCGCCACGGTTTTGATTACAATGACGAGAAGAAAGTTGCGGCGCAGTTGGAAGGTTTCAAGAAAGTCATTCTGCAATTCAAAGATCATCCAGCCTTGCTCATGTGGGGAATTGGAAATGAAGTGGATTTGTTTTACACCAACACCCGTGTTTGGGCTGCCATCAATGACATTGCGAAATACATTCATGAAGTAGACCACAACCATCCGACTTCAACAGTAACTGCTGGTTTGGATGAAAAGGAAGTGAAGTTGATTCTGCGCGACGCTCCAGAAATTGATGTTTATTGCGTGAACACCTACGGAGACATTGCAGGCGTTCGGAAGAATATCCGCAGTTTCGGATGGCAAGGACCATACATGATTACCGAATGGGGACCGAACGGTCACTGGGAAGTAGCCAAAACCAAATGGGGCGCGCCAGTAGAACAAAGCAGTTCAGAAAAAGCAAAGTCATACAGAGAGAGATTGTCGAACGAGATTCAAGCCGATAAAGATTTTTGCATTGGATCATATGTCTTCCTTTGGGGACATAAGCAAGAGACCACTTCAACTTGGTACGGATTATTCTCTGCTGAAGGAAATGCCTCTGAAGCCGTTGAAGTTCTTCAAGATATTTGGAGTCCAGGAACGGTAAAAAACAGAACGCCAGTTTTGGATTCTCTATTGGTGAACGGAAAAAAGAAGGGCGATTACATTACCCTAACTGCCGATGAGATTTATGAAGCAAGTGCCTTCATTAAGGATGCAGACAATGATTTATTGAAATCTTCATGGGTAATAGTTCCCGAGAGTAGAGACATTAAATCGGGTGGCGATGCGGAAAGTGCGCCAACTCCAATTGCAGGATTATTCAAGAAGAAAACAACCGCCACCGCTAAATTTTTCGCGCCTTCAACAGAAGGAGCTTACCGATTGTTTTTCGAAACGGTAGATGGAAATGGACATTACGCTTACACGAATGTTCCGTTTTATGTGATGCCTAGAAAAGCTGGACAATCGCCGAAGCGAGCGGTTTCATTCAAACGAATAGAATTTCAACCCTAATAAACATGAAGTGTAATTTAAGATTCATTGTTTCTCTCGTAGCACTTCTCTTATTGGTTGAAGGAAATTCTGCTTGGGGACAAATTGAAAGCCCGTCTACTTCTTACGGACTTTATCCGAAGAAGGATTCGTTGACGCCAGGAAAGATAAGCGTTTCAGGATTCTATCGTTTTTTTGGAACATACACCAAACAAAACAATCCGTATCAACTTACGGTTCCAGCTGACACCGTTTTACCACGAAGTTTTTTCATCGGTGACGATGCGCAGCTTCCGAATTTATTGGTGAATGTTGCAGGACAATTTTCAGATAAATCAAGTTGGGGATTCGACTTGCGCATGTTTCAATTTTTAAATGGCGTTATTAATCCAGCATACGGTGCGCAAGTGGTTGACTCACTTCGTCCGAGCATTCAAAAACCATTGGGAACTGTTGCGTTAGGTGGAAATTTAGGAACCATGTTGGGAATGAATTTGTACGGTAATTTCAAAACGAAATACGGACAATGGGGAGTGCGTGTGGGAGGTATTCAGTGGTTGAGCATTTCCGATTTAACATTTGGTTCTTTCAGAGGATACAATCGTTTTATGTTGTTCGAAAGAAATCCGTGGGATCCTATGGGGAACAGCGCGACTTCACGATATCAGCAGTATTTCGATCAAGGAAGTATAGACCAAGATTCGCGTTGGGGAAACCGAGCGTTTCAGGGTGTTGTGGTTGAAGGAAAGGATTTACCGAAGGATTTTTACTTCTTAGGTATGGTTGGAAAGAGCGAGATCAACGGAGGTTATTCTGTCGTTCCGAATTACTCTTACGGAGGAAAATTGCTTCACAAGGGAAAGAAGAACGGATTCGTCGCGTTGAATACCTTCAACAGCTTGAACTACACAGACAGCTTGGCGCAAGAGGCTTTCGGATTGAATGTAATAACCTTGGAAGGGGTAACTAACGTGAAGGGACATACCCTGAAAGCGGAAGTGGGTGCTGGAAATTATTTCAGCCCAAGACATAACAGAGGTTGGGGCGAAGCCATTCAATTGCGCTGGTCTACACCAGTTGTAGGGGCTAGACCGGTGTTGGAAGTTCACGCTTTTCGCTTGAGTCCAAAAGTGGTAAACAACTCTGCTATTTTCTGGAACACTTCAACACGTGAATATTCAGCAAATGAAATTCCAGCAGGAAGTATCGGTAGCTCTTCTTTGTTGCAACCGTTCGGAAGTTCAATGATTCGTTTGGGACAAATGACAAACAATCGTCAAGGTTTGAATTTGAATGTTCAATGGGGAACGAAGAAATTTAAGTTTAGCGGTGGTATGGGTGCTTCTTCAGAAATTGAAGCTGCTGCTGCGGTAATTACCTACGGACATCCTGTAAACAGTGTAACACGTTCACGTTTCTGGCGTTGGCAGTTTCCTGCGAATGTGGGTCCTTACGGAAGATATTCAGATATCTATCGCGATGTTTACGAGACGGTTCAACTCTCCGACGATAGTTCAGGTGTTGTGTTGAACAAAAAATATTTCAATGTGGCCGAAGCCCAGTTGAAGTACCAAACACAAATAGGCGCTCACAAAATATTCTTCTTTTCGTTGTTGCAAGCGCAAAGTGCGGGAAGAAAATTCTCTCCTGTTTTGGTTACGAATGAAACGGCATACATCCGTCAGTATTCATCTGAATTGGAAACGTATTTCGAATTGACCCCGACTGTAATGTTGAACGGTTACATTGGATACGAAAGAACAATTGCGAATTACTTAACCAATATTGACGAGGTTTCTAGAAGACCCCGCAATCAATATGGAAAAGGATATGGATTGGGCGTAGATGTTGAATTGGGAAGAAACACAAGACTTTATTTGCGTCACCGTTGGTTCTCTTTCGAAGACAGAAGTTTTTCGTTAGATAAGTTCAATGGAAGAGAGTTAGTTGTAGAATTAAAAGCGTTTTTTTAATGAGAAATAAATTGCATATCGTTGCCCTAGGGGCTGCTGTCTTCTTTGGACAAAACATGTTCTCGCAAGAGAAAGACATGCGTAAAGTGGTCTTTACTGGCGCTGCACGTGGACTTTACTACGGAGATAAAATTGGACAAGAAGTTGAAGACTCGATTACCATTCCACGCATGAACAGCGGTCATACGCTTGTTGATTTGGGAATGAATATTCGTCCGAATAAAAACACCGAAATTCAAGGAATGGTGCGTGTGCGCAACGATTACGGCGGGTTTTGGGGTTCGGGAGTTAGTTTCGATGTTCGTCAGCTTTACATCAAAGGTGTTGCTGGTGGCGTAGTGCGTTACCAATTGGGTGACATCAACTACAAACTTTCACCGTACACGCTTTCCAACACACAGCAAGAAATTATTACGCAAGGACCTGTGGTTTTCCAACAGCAAACGCGTTTAATGAATTACGATAATTTTTATGCAGCGGATAGTTCTTGGAGACAGCAAGGGGCTGCTGCAGAATTCGGATTGCAGTTTTCGAAATTTGTAAAAGAGTTGCAATTTCATACCGTGGCAACGCGTGTAAGAACATCTGACTTCGGAAGTATTAACGATCGTTTATTCGCGGGATACAATGTGAATTTGGTTCAAAGCGAGTTCTTGGAAGTGGGTATGAATCATGTGACACTTTTCGATATTGAAGGAACTTCGAGAAATTTAAGCACCTTCCACAATCCAGTTACCACGGGAACATTGTTGTTGAAGAGAGATATTTCCAACTGGAAAATGAGAGTGAATGTGGAAGCTGGAGCTTCAAAAACCTACTACGAAAAGTTTGAAGGTTCGCCTGAAACCAAGGGTAAAATTTTCGATGCGAAGTGGTTGGGAACGAATACTTCAAAGGGATTGTCTGTTGAAGCAGGATGGAAATATGTGAGTTCAGATTTCCGCAGTCCGGGTGCTCAAACGAAGCGCGTGAATTACAACTATCAACCAACTTCTTTCGGAAGAATTACAAATGACCAAGTGGTAAGAAATCTTACAGCATTCGATTTAATGCGTGAGTCAAATGCATACAACCGTCAGCTTTCTTCCAACCTCATGTTAACGCAACCGAAGTATGACAACATTACGCCATACGGAACTGCTACTCCGAATAGACAAGGATTAACGGTGAATGCGAAGTATGTTATTCCTTCTAAAATTCTTGAAGTTTCTGCTACACAATTGATGTTGCAAGAGACACGAGGAGAAGGAACATTGGTTCCAAGAAAGTTCATGCGTTCAGAAGTAAAAGCGGTTGCTCACGTGAACAAGCGTTTTGGAAAGAGCGATAAATTGTTTGATGTGACTATTCGTTTCAGAAACGATAATACGTCGCGCAAGGCAGAAGAGAATGTGCGTGCGGTAGATCTTTCAACACAAATTTTCTCGGTGGGCATGGAATACGAATTCTGGGAGAACTGGGATTTGATGTTGGGTGTTCAGCAAATCAAATTCAATGGATTCGATTACACTGCTGTTCGCAACAATTTCTCTGAGATTTATAACTTCAAAGAATACCAAACAGATGGAAATGAATACATGCAAGCGGCTGGTGTTCGTTACCGTTTTTCAGACAAGTCAAGTTTATCTGTGAACCTTTCGAACTTCAAGAATACCGATGCTTTCGATGCTACGCAGAATTACAGTGTTCGTCAATTTATGTTACTTTATCAAATGAATTTTTAATATGAAAAAGTCGATTTATTTTTTATTATTCGCTTCATTGCTTTACACATCGTGTAAGGTAGACGATGAGTTCGAAGGACCTTCATTGATTGATCTCTACGGCGAATTCACCTTGGTAACACCTTTGGACATTACCAATAGAAACGTGAATTTCTCAACCGGGGAATCAACTACGTTCACTGCAGCGTTTTCGAAGAACGTAGACTGGACTATTGAAGTGAAAGGATTACAATCTGGGGCGGTTAAGCGTTTCAACGGATTCTCGAATGTGATCGATGCAACGAATGCAACATGGAACGGAACCACAACGGATCTTCCCATGTTTCGCGCAGAAGATTGTGCCGTTCAACTTTCCATCATTGGAGTTGCGGATACACTGCACGATACGTTAACGGTGGTCGGTTCGAAGGTATACGAAGGATTTGTAGTTGCCGATTTTGAAAACGGTTGGAACAGCGGATGGAACACGTATGTTCAAAGCGGCGCGAACATGAGCTTCGCAGTTCAAACCAACAACAACGCCGCTCAAGGAGGTCGTTACTATGAAATGGCGGGTGCTGTTTCTTGGGACTGGTTGATTGGGTTGGTGAATATGCCTGGAAGTGCTTATGGATCTACCTACTATCCATTGACAAGCAATCCATCTAATTTGTATTTCAACACCATGTTGTACAAGCCTGCGGGCATTGACAATGGATTGGTCTTGTTCCAAATTAAAGAAGACGATAACGAAGACGGTATGTATTCTACCGGATCGGAAGATATGTATTCGATTCAAGTGAGTTTAACAGCTAACGGTTGGTCGAAGATTTCTCAGCGTTACGACAACATTCCAACGTTGGTGAATGGCGCTGCTTCTGGTCCAATTGGAAACGGATTGCACGAGCCGAATAAAATTATTGAAGTGTCTGTTTTGTTCTTGGCGAATCCAACATCTGGATATTCGAAGACATGGATGGATTACATGATATTTACTGAAGGGTCTGCTTTAGAGCCTTAATCTTTGACTATGAAATACGCACTTTGGTCTGTACTACTCTTATTCACAAGTTGTGTTACCGTGAAGGATTTGTCGCTTTATGATAGCGAA
>JBJOPP010000200.1:0-7825 GCA_046050685.1 Bacteroidota bacterium | reverse complement strand
ACTAAGAAGAATGAAACCACAGTTCAGAATACAATTGAACTGAATGATCGGCTACAAAAAGACAAAAGGCTTGTCGGATTTTCATGGCTTAGTTTAGTTATTAGCTTAATTGGATTCATTGCAGGAGCAGCGATTTTGTGGAATTATGTATCAAATCTAGGTTATACGTTATTAGGCTTTGGACTGATTGGCATGCCTATTTCCCTCATCCTTATTATCACCTTTACTATTTTAAAAAACAAACATATAAAACAGAGCAAACTATACTATAATAAGAAAAATAAGGATCTCACTAATTTTAATACTCCCCAAAACTCAGAAGTTCATGCTGCGCGATTAGCTGAACTGAATAACGAAATAAAAAAGGACAACATCATTCGATTTGTATTTCTTCTGCCAAGTATTTTAACATTGACCTATTTGTTTCCAATTGGATTAGCCTGTTTGATTAGTTTCATTGTTTATACTTTTCAACGCAAACGACTTATTGTGGAGAGAAATGAACTGATGAACAATGAAACAAAAACGAATCCTCCCGCACGAAATAAATAATTTATCGACTTTTCAGTAAAAAGAACTTTCAAATGAAAAAATTAATCCTTCTATCTGTCTTGGTGATTGCATCACTAGGTAGTTGCACCATTGAAAAAAGAAAATATTCCAGCGGATATCACACCACTTGGAATGTTCAACATCTTTTCCCGAAAGGAAACGGCACAAGTCAATTTCAGAAGGAAGAGAGCAAACTTTTTTTCTCTCAGAAACTTAATTCACAAAATGACAACGCACTCCGTCCTACTTCTTCCGATTCCATTCAAAAACAAGAAAGCAGTAAACAAGCTGAATTGAGCAAAGATTCAAAACATAAAAAACAACGCCTGACTACCTCTGTTTCAGATACTGTTCCGGAGACTAAGAAGAATGAAAGCACAGTTCAGAATACCGTCGAACATTCTGATGAATTAGAATTTTACAAGAAGAAAATTGCACATTCCTGGTTCGGATTACTCATTAGTGTGGTTACTTTTATTGGAAGTATAGCTCTTCTTTTAGGAACAGACTCTGAAATTGGATTTTTTCTATGGCCCCTCGGAATTTTAGGAGGCATCGTTTCGATAATTCTTATTATCACTTTTACTATTTTAAAACATAAACATGAGAACCTAATAAATTTAGATAAAAAGCGTCACGAAAACGAATCTAAACCTGCTGTCTCAGAAGAGGAAAAAAGCTTGCTGCAAAAGCGGTTAGATAAACTTACGAGGAAGATACGATTGAACAAAATACTACTCGTGATAAGCGCAATAGCTGTGCTTATGCTTTCATTATTCCTCGTTGTTTCAGGTTATTATGACGCGGTTGTAGGAGCTTTGGAAATTTTTATTTTGTTGTCACTCCTTTTCATTTCGCTTCAAATTATTCAAAGGAAGAAAAAAAACAAAATCGAAGACAGACTTAATACGACCAGTTAAAGTCGATGCACAAAATCACTCATTGACTTCCGAACCTTCTTCGCATTGATTAAATAATCTTTTTCTGGGTTGCGATAGCCCAACGGCAAGAGCAATACAGACTTCAATCCCTTTGATTCCAATCCAAGAATACGATCTACCTCGGCCGGAATAAATCCTTCCATAGGCGTACAGTCTACTTCTTCCATTGCGGCAGCTAACATAGCTATTCCTAGAGCAATATACGCTTGCTTCGACGCATGCTCGAAATTCACTTCCGCAGCACGAGGCACATAGCTGTTCAAAATGGAATTACGATAGTTTTCCCATCCTTCGCTCTTCATGTTGCGCTCTTCATTCACTAAATCGAACCACGCATTCACGCGATCCGCAGTATACGTATCCCAAGCCGCAAATACCAAAAGGTGAGAACAATCTTCAACCTGACTTTGGTTGTGAGCAGCAACTTTCAATTGTGACTTCAATTCAGCATTCGTCACAACCAACAATTCGTAGGGTTGCAATCCGCTAGAAGAAGGAGATAAACGAATGGCTTCTAATATTCTCTCAATCTTTTCATCACTCACCTTTTCACCATTCATGGCCTTCACCGCATATCTCCATTGCATTCTTTCAACTACATTCATGTCTCTCTGTATTTTTTGTAAAGTTATTTCTTAATCGCCCTTTTGAAACAACAATCTCGAGGACATGTTCCCTTCCATTCAAAAAAAAATATTATTTTCACGTGCCTTTTACTTAACCAAAATGAAAAAAACCGTTGCGCAACTATTGCTAATACTTACTGTTCTTTCCCTAGCCTCGTGCTCCATGGAAAAACGTTTATATTCAAATGGATATCATATTTCTTGGGTGCATCCGATACCGAAGAATATTGAAATAGTTGCTTCGCAAGATGTTTCACAAGATGCTATGCAAGACGCTTCGCAAGATGTTGCACAAGATGCTATGCAAGATGCTTCGCAAGATGTTGCACAAGATGCTTCGCAAGAGCTTTCGCAAAATCTTCCGAAGGATCTTTCGAAGAATCTTTCATCGAATCTTCCTCACGACCTTTCAACGAACCTTTCTAAGAACCTAGATGCTGAAACGCTTTCCGATACAATAACACCCAACACGAAACAAGACGACTACTTCGGACAGAAAGACTATTCTTCAACAAAAGACAAAAACAAAAAGCCGCAGGACATTCGAGAATTAAAAAAAGTACTGAAAGACAACTCTATAATTGCTCTATTTTCACTTGTTGTGGGAGCACTTTCAGTTTTGCTCCTCTCACTTATTACGGCAGATTCTGTCGACAGCATTAAATCGGGAATATTCTTGATCATTCTAATTGCTGCATGTGGAGTCCTGTTTCTAATTTCCTTTCCAGTCATGATTTTCCAATTCTTCAAACTTGTTTATCTCAAGATGCTTGGAAAACCCGACGACTACAAAATAAACCAACCGAAATCGGCGGACTAATTACCCGAATATTCCCACAAGAACTCTAGTTGAATTTCGCGACTGGAACTTCCAAACATAATACGGTATTTTCCCGAGTTGAATTTCCATTCACCGTTGCCCATATATTCTTGAAGCTCTTGCTGACCAACATGAAAAATAACTTCCTTCTCTTCGTTGGGTTGAAGGAAAACTTTTTGAAACCCTTTTAGTTTTTGAACAGCTTCCACACGCTGCGAATTCGGACGTTGCACATACATCTGCACCACTTCACTTCCTGCTACCTTACCCGTATTTTTTATTCGAAGAGAAACTTCCATTGATGTGTTCTTTCCCGCTCCGATTTCATTCGCATTCAAGTCACTCAATGAAAAAGTAGTATAACTCAATCCATACCCGAAAGGAAAACGCGGACGCCCTGTACCGTCAATGTAATCATCGCCCCGACCTGTGGGTTCGTGCCAATAACTCAACGGCAATTGTCCTTCATTCATGGGAAATGTAATCGGTAACTTTCCACTTGGATTCACCTTTCCAAATAACACATTCGCGAGGGCAGTTCCTTGCTGCTCTCCCGCGTACCAAGACATAATCACACCGTCAACTTCATTCAACCAACGCTCCATAACAATGGCGCTTCCGCCTACCAATACCACAACAATAGGCTTTCCTGTTTTCGCCAATTCAAGAATCAAATCTTCTTGCTTTCCTGGTAAGGTTAATCGACTACGATCTTGAAACTCCCCTTCTTCAATTCCAGCAACAACAACTATCGCCGATGATTTTTTCGCTTTAGCAACCGCTGCTTGGATATCACTCTCATCTGTATTCTTTCGTCTTCCTACAAGCGCCAATTGCGCATTTCCGAAGGTCTCGCGAAATTCAATTCGAAGATTGTACGACTTTCCTTTTTCCAATTTCATGGAATGAAGTACCGAATGAAACGAAACTTTTTCCCACTGATCAATAACCAATGCGTTGTTCACATACATGCGGAAACCATCGTTCCCTTTCAGACCTATTGCTTCCCAATTGTTGTCGGAAGGTGTGAATGTGGTTTCAAACGCAGCACTGAATCTTTCCTTTTGAATGTTCTCATCCGGAGAATAAAACGTATAGTAAAAATCCAAAACTCCTTTCCACTTCTTCACCACTTCAGCGCCTTCAAAATTCAATTCAGAAAAATAATGCGCTTCAATTTCAGATAAATCTCCTGCCGGAAGAATCTCGTCTTTCTCTATTTTACGGCTGCACCCGCGCGTGTATTCAATACCAACATCACCTTCGTAGTGCGACTTCATTCCATCTAAAATATTCACCAACGAATAACCGCTTCCGCTGTATCCGCCTAAACGACATTCAACAGCATCTTCACCAACAACCAAAATATTTTTGTAGTTTGAAATTAGGGGCAAAACATTGTTCTCATTCTTCAACAAGACCATTGATTCTTCGGCAGCCTTCAACGCCAATTCCGCTTGTTCCTTCAGGTTAACTTGTGTGATTTCTGCATAGGGATTCTCGAACAGTCCCAATTCAAACTTCACGCGCAACACACGCGCAACAGCAGAATCTAAAGCAGATTGACGAACCTCGTTTTGCAAGAAAGGAGAAGAGAATAAATCATCGTGATGAATGGAAGTCTGAAAAATAACATCCATTCCGTGTTCAATTGCTTGCTCTCCACTTGTTGGATAATCGGGAGAAGTGTTGTGCAAGACGTTTGCTCCGCCCACGGCTCCTGCATCTGATATAACAATGCCGTTGAACTTCCAATTCTCTTTTAATGTATGTTGAAGGAGATTCGCATTCATGCTGCAAGGAATTCCATTCAACGAATTGTAACTTGCCATTACACCGCGCGCGCCTGCTCTGAAGCAGGACAGGAAAGGCGGATAATGAATTTCATTCAACGCTTTATCGTCGAGATGAATGGGATAACTGTCTCTTCCACCATCACCAACATTTGCCACGAAATGCTTCGGAGTTGTAACTATGTTTTTCGATTCGAAGGCGCGAACAAATTCGGCACCGAAGACACTACACAAATATGGATCCTCACCGTAAGTCTCTTCCGTTCTTCCCCAACGCACATCTGTTGCGACGTTCACGACAGGAGAGAGAACCATACGCCAACCGCGTTGATAGGAAGCCTGTGCAATGGCATCTGAAACTTCTTGCATAAGATTTATGTTGAAGGTAGCTGCAAGGGCTATTGACTGAGGAAAAGAAACACCACCCTTCGCAACAACACCGTGCAACGATTCGCCGAAAAAAACGGCTGGAATTCCTAATCGTGTTTCTGTTATCAAGAACTTCTGAATGCGGCGCATCTCGGCCAATTCGGCTTCAATCGTATTTCCATTGGAATAATCCAACATCTGTTGTCCGGCTGCTTCATTCAATCCAGACGTATTCATTTCAATTCCGAAAATACCATGCGTATAGTCCTCTTCTTTGAAAACACCATCATGTGCAATCATAAAGACCTGATAGAATTTTTCCTCTTGCGTCATGCGTGAAATCAAATCCTTCACACGCACGTCCACAGATAAGCGATCGTCCTTGTACGGAAGAATTTGCGCATTCATTTCCACATAGAATGCACACACCAGGAAAAGAAATAGGTTCTGAAAAATAAAAGAGGTCGTTTTCAAATCGTGCAAGAATTAATTCGATTCATTGAGGATTTTCTCAAACACATCAACCGGCTGCGCACCAGAAACTGCAGATTCTCTGTTGAACACAAAGAATGGAACCCCGCGAGCTCCGAACTGTTGGGCAGTGTATGCGTCTTCATTCACAGCCTCTTCAAATTCATTGGAATGAAGCACACGCAGAACATCTTCTTCATTCAATCCAACAGAAACCGCAACGCGAATCAAATTCGCTTCTTCATTCAAATTAACATTATCAGTGAAGTGTGCTTTCAAAAAAGCCTCCTTCAATTCTGACCCCTTTCCAATAGACTTTGCAAAGTGTAAAACACGATGTGCGTGGAATGTATTCATCACAAATGAACTTCTCAGCTTCATGTCTAAGCCAGCATTCGCAGCCATACCTTCTACATGATTCATCATACCATTCACTTGGTCAATAGACATTCCCTTTTTCGCAGCAAGATGCTCCACAACTGAAGCGCCAGCATCTTCAGGCTGAACACTCGGATCCAATTGGAAACTTTTCCATTCAATCTCTACTTCCTTCCCAGTGCTTTTAAGCGCTTGTTCTAAATGACGTTTCCCGATGTAACAAAACGGACATACGATGTCGCTCCAAATTTCTATTTTCATGCTATAAAATTAAGCCAACTTCGCGAAGCAATCCTGTAAAACATCTTTCGAAGAATCTTGTGCAACATCTTTCGAAGAATCTAGTCTTCTAACTCTTTCAAAATCTTGTTTACATCCTCTTCGGTTGAAGACAGCTTTGTCTTGCAAATAGCAATAAGCTCGGCAGCGCGCTTTACCTTTTCCGAAAGAATGTCTACGGTAATTTGTCCCAATTCAATTTCAGTTACGATAGCTTGCAACTCTTCAAACGCACGCGCGTAATTCACTTCCATTTCACTCATTTGTTTATTCCTTTATTGATTTTATTGTTCCGTTGTATAACAGTGTGATCAGCTCCTCTCCTGTCTTCACTTCGCTTTCGTCGGTGATTGCCTTTCCGTTAAGCAGCGTGATACTGAATCCGCGTTTCAAGACATTACGTGGATCCAGCAAGCGAACACTATTCTCGAGACCACTGATCGACATCTGCTCTTTCGTTAACCGAACATTCGTTCGGTTTTTTAAACCTTCTTTCAAATTAGAAACTGACACACGTTCTGCTGTGATCAGCGTTCTTGCGTCGTTCGCCAATGAAGCCGAAAGCTTCTGTACATTTCCTTTTTCACCAGATATTCGTTGAACGGTTTGGGTTCGAAGACCAACGCGAAGAGTTTCTATCTTCGACGAGTTTCGAACCAATAGTGTTTCAACCACTGAACGAAAAAGCAAAACGTTCGCATGCAACTTCGTCTTCGTTTCTGTGAGTTGACGCAAAGATTTATCTGCAAGCCTTTCCTGCGCGCGTTGAACCGGCAGCGAGAAATTATGGAATTGCTGAATGAAGTAATTGCCCAAGTCGGTGGGTGTAATCAAATTCTTGAACGCTACCATATCGGCAACAGATTCATTAATACGATGACCAATTCCGGTTAATACTGGAAGAGGAAACTCAGCAATGACCTTACATAAACTCAAATTATTGTAGCAAGCCAATCCTATATCTCCACCACCACCGCGAACGATAACCACCGCATCGAAGTGATGTGCTACCTTTCGAATACGGTTCAGTTGTAGGGTAAGATCAGCAACAGCCTTATCGCCTTGAAGCAAGGAAGGAAAGAGCATGTGGAAGAACTTATACTTCCACGCGTTCTCATCGAGAACATGAGTAAAATCTTGATATCCCTTGCTGTTTGCTACGGATATAATTGCCAACCTCTGAGGAAGCAGTGGCAAAGTCTTTTTTCTATTTAAATCAAATAGACCTTGTTTCTTCAATGCTAGAATGCTGTTCTGCTTCTCCTGCTCTAAATCGCCAAGTGTATAGCTTGCATCTATTTCATGAATGGTTAGCGAGATTCCATATTTCGGATCAAATCCGACAGAGACATTCATAAGCACTTTAATACCGTCTTTCAACGGCTCTTGTATAGCCTGAATAAAACTCTGATTAATGCGGTCAAAGTCGTTCTTCCACAGATTCGCGCGCATTTCAGCAACGATAACGCCGTCTTGCTTTTCCACCAATTCCGGATAAGCATGCCCACTCTTTGGATAGAGGTTCAGTTTATTCATTTCCGCAATAATCCAGTAGCGACCGGAAAAAGAGACCTCAACAGCCTTTTGAATACTTTG
>JBJOPP010000199.1:0-8529 GCA_046050685.1 Bacteroidota bacterium | reverse complement strand
CTGTGGGTTATATTCATGAACGAAAATTGGGTTAGCCAATGAACTTTGAGTATTTGAACAAGCTGAAAATGATGCAAATTTAAATCCTCCATTGCCATTTAAAATTGTTTGTACACAACTGTGGCTTGTTTCTGAAGAAGAAAAATTCGGGTTGGTACAATTATAAATTTTTTCTATATTGTTGGGGGTTAGTTCAAATATCATTGTACCCTCGGCGATGCTGCTAATTATGACAAATTTGTGATCTGCGCCTATTTCTACAATTTCGATAGAATTGATGGTATTCTTCGCATTCTGTCCACAATTGATACAGATACTATTACGACTTGCTAGTTCCAAATGTGTATTGATATCCGGATAATTATTTACATCAAAAAAATAAAAGAAGGGATTACTCTCTGGCATTTGATATCCATTCACTAACGACCCTTTTTTTGAAACATCGTTAGGAAAATTTGGATTTTGCAAATTCATATCCAACAAAGTGCAAAGTAATTTACAAGTTGTAGAATTTTCGTAAGGTTGAATAGTGCTGAAGATATAGTATTTGTCACAGAAGCCAGGCACATTGGTTATTGCGATATCATCAAAATAATTAGGGAACAGATTCTCGTCAGGTGTTTCAAGAAATTGAGTGTAGGATGCTATCTTGTAACCATTTCTATCATAAATATTCCCATCAATGATAAAGAAGAGTAAATTCCCTTGATTGTCAAACTGACAATTCTGACCTCTTGTTGGAATTTGTCCTGTGTAGTGCAAGAACTCATCTTCCCCTGGTTGCGGGAGATTCGAGGTGGTGATTCCTGTTTGAGAAAAATGAATCAATTTATTTCCATATATCCACAAAGGACTCTGCGAAGAAACAGAAACAACAAATGAAAGGCAAAAACAAACAGAAACAATCAAACGAACATGTAGCTTAGATTTCATGACGAAATTTTTAAAATTATTATTGATCCGAGTGAAATAAATTTCATTAAATAACTCAACATCAAAACAACTAAACCTTTCCGACAAACACAATACGTGTTATTACCTATATTTTCTAGGTGCGATTATCATTGCTCCCTACCTCGGAAAAAGCTCTAGAATGTTGTGCTGAACAGCGAAATTGACCAACTCCGCTTGGTTCTTACATTGCGTTTTCCTATTTATGTTTTCTCGATGCTTGGTAACAGTGCTCTTGCTTATGTTGGCCTTAATTGCGATTTCCTCTGATGTGAGACCCTGTGCAATCAAACTGGTTACATATTGCTCACGAAGCGTAAGAACAAAAGTCGTTTTCTTCCCTGAGATAAACTGCTTGTACTTCTGTTCCGTTAGAAGTTTATTAAATACCATCTTCTTCTTGTGAGCTGAATCGACAGCGTTCTTGATTTCAATGACACTCGCCTCTTTAGGCAAGTAAGCATAAATTCCAAGTTTCACCATTAGCTCTATCATGTAATTCCGCGTATTCATACTTAGAACTATGGATGATATTTTCGGATACTTTTGCTTCAATACTTCCAACGTAGTCTCCCCACCTTTCACCGGCATTTGAATATCCATAATTGCGACATCGCACGGATTTTTTTTCAAATAGTTCAGAAAGTCTGAACCATTTCCGAAAACGCCAATCACGTCAAATCGTTCCTGACGATCGTCGTTAAGCATATTACGAAGTCCTTCACGAACAATGGTGTGATCGTCTACTATAGCAACTTTAATGGGATGAATCATTTTTGGGCAACGGAATTAAAAAGTTAATACACGTGAGTTTATTGAAGACATGTTCAATAGTAATAACTCCACCTACTATAAGTATGCGATTCAACATGGAACTGCATCCCTTCCCTTGCCCCTTGCGCGCTTCTTCCATAAACTCGTCCTGAGAAAAATGAGAACCGTCGTGCGTAAGGCTGATGCTTAATTTCTTGGTTTCAATTTGAATCATGCATTCCATTTTCCCTGGACACGAATGATTCACAATGTTATTCATAGCCTCGCTTACTGCGCGGAAGATACTCAGTTCATCGAGCAATTTAAATGGAATTTTCTCTTCAATTTCCGAATGAAAATCAACTTGCAATCTTTCTGAGGCTAGATCCCTGAAATTACTTTCAATGGATTTTAGCAAACCCAATTTCTTTATCTGAGAAGGAAATATGAGGCTAGAATAGTTTCGAATATCGGCCGAAAGATCATATACCTTCTCGGCTATTTGTTCCAATTGTTCTCGAGTAAATGTATAAGAATCATGTTCATTTCTAACCGGCTGGATTTGTTTCAGTATTATTCCCAATTGCGGACCAAAATCGTCATGTAAATTATTCGAAAGCTCTTCGCGCTCCCTTTCTTGCGCTTCCACAATGGCTCTCTGCATTTTCTCTTGGAATTCCTTTTGCATCTTAATTTTCGACACATACAATTTAGCGATTTTCCAAATTGAAACAACTAGAAGGATACTTATAAAAAATGAAAAAATCGAAGCAAAAACGTAAATCTCATTTACCTGTATCATAATTCATTTTTTTTGCTTAAAAAAAAGAACAAGGCGAAAAGAGAATCGCGTATGACATTGCTTCCAAGCGTCAATCCTAGGCGTGCTTTATTAAACAATTTGGGCGAATCAAAGGAATCATCGATGTTGGTGATCATTTCTGGAATCAACATAGTTGCTACAAAGAAGAATATTGCAAGTATAGGCCATACATGAATATCCATTTTTAAAGAATCCATCGAAGTGTTTGAAATTAAAACGAAAAGAGCATGTAATGCGAATAGACACAAATATACACTTGACAGTATTTTTATGTAGTCGTTTTGAATTAGAAAGCGGCTAGCAAGGCAGAAATAAATTTGGTATAGGGAGAGTATAATACAAGCTGCAATTAACAATATCTTGTGTTTAGGGCGAATAGGGTATACAGAAGTTAAAATGAATATGCAAATTGTTCGTTCAGTTATTTGATAGGCATTTGAAACAGGGGATGTTCTCATTCCTGAATTAGCGATCCATAAACCCATGAAGTCTGCTAGGAATGATGAAATGATTAAACTCGTTATGAGTAAGTTGATTTTACTAAAACTTAAATATTTAGAGTAAACAAGAAATACAAGTAATGGAAATAGATGAAAAAAAACTACAGAATAAATTAAAAGCCGCATTAAAAATCAGAGTTTAAGGGATTAGTTTTTGCGCATTCAGGCGGACAATTGGGTATATAATCAACAATAACCCCTTGAGACATATCATCTCCATCTGAATTTACCCCTACCAATACCAATTGCTTTTCACCTTTGCTATTTATTGCATAGTACAATCGAATCCCCATGCATCCCGTTTGATTTAGAATAGCATTCACTAAATTCTTACCAACAGCATGCCCAATGGTATCACCAACGTTAATCGTTGCACGGTAGTTAGCCGTCATTTCAGCACCTTCTGCAAGTGTAATAATAGCTCCTTCGTTTCCTGTGAATGTCATAGTCGTAAGTTTTAATTGGTTTGTTGCTAAAATAGCAAAGACCTTTTCACCAAAATCAAATAGTCGAAAAGTTATTTCAAAGAATAAAGGACTTTATCTACTATCTAATCCTCTGTTTATTATTCGCTTAAAAATACAATCCACAAAAACGCTCACTAAAAAACATACGTAGAAATACGTATTGGAATTGACGCGAGTGAACTTTTAGTCTCACAAAAAATCTACGCGGCAATGCGTATTGTCCTTCTACAAGTATTGTAAGTAATTCGCCTCATTAATATTTCAATTTTATCTAAACCATAATTTCTTTTTAATGAAACGTCTTCTAGCCATCTGCTTTGTCGTTTGCATGGGAATGTCTGCTCAAGCCCAGCAACTCGATTTTACAAATTACTATTTGAACTACGGCAAACACATTCACGATTTCTCCTCTTCGGAACAAGAAGGAGAAACTGGTGAAAGTGAAAGCGGGCAAGCTGGTAAATCCTACGAATACATGTTTGATCGTATGCATACGAATCACGGTTTAGATCCTTTGCAATATTTCAAAGTGTTGAAAGAAGAAAGTGAAAGTATTCACCCCTACCGGTCGCTAAACACCAATTTCGATTGGGAATTTATAGGTCCAACCAATTTAACAAAGGGAACA
This sequence comes from Bacteroidota bacterium, assembly GCA_046050685.1. Taxonomy (GTDB): domain Bacteria; phylum Bacteroidota; class Bacteroidia; order Flavobacteriales_D; family Sanyastnellaceae; genus CAIZGX01. The sequence goes on along the minus strand of JBJOPP010000199.1, from coordinate 4,407 downwards.
AAACATCACCAAGGTCGTATCGATTGTTTTGCAACCACCTCAGCCAACCCTGGGGTAATTTGCTACGCAGGATCTCCTACTTCGGGTATATGGCGAACAACAGATGCGGGAGCAAATTGGAATAACGTTACAGATGGACAAATCCCTATGGCGGTAGGGTGTCAAGACATAGTTGTAGATCCTACCAATGACAATATCATTTACGCTTCAATTGGATTAAATTCTGGCATGGAGAATATACATGACATTGCCTATTACGGTTTAGGGATCTATAAGAGTGTGGATGCAGGCAACACATGGTCGCCGACTGGATTTAATTTCGGCGCTCAGGTTTGGAACGACAACATCTGGAAAATTGAAATAAACCCCAACAACTCGGTTCAACAATATGCTATTTCGAATTTTCAAGTTTTCCGGACGAACGACGCTTGGAATACATACGAAATAATTTTTGGGGTGAATGCCCTTACCACTGTCGACGCCTTAGATCAGGCAGTTAACACAAGCACCCAAACGGCACTAACAGCGCACTTAACCCAATCGTGTGCCTACAAGAAAAAGATTTTGGTAGACTTAGATGTGAACTTAAACAATTGGAACGAAGTGATTATTTGTTCCGCGGGTCAGCAATCTTACTCTTTGCCCAGCAATAATGGTTTGAATCTTTATAAATATCATCCGGCCGAAGTTTGGCACAGTTCCAATGCCCACGCACCAAATCCCTACAATGTTAACTGGGATTTTTTCTCGCAATTAGCTGATTCAAGTCCTTCAAATAGTACAGCTAGCGAAATTGTAAACGTTAGTTTTTCTAATTTTAACGGGGGGCTCTTTTATTGCGCTTCAAAGAAATTTGCAAATTCTACTATTAACATTTACAAAAAGGCTGGCGCCTCTTGGAATTTACTTTCTAATTTAATTTCTTATGCCTACGAAAGTCAATGGAAATTAGAATTTGAGTGTTCGAAAAGCTTTGAAAATTTAATATATTTCGGAGGTGCGTTTTTAAAAAGATATAATATTCAGACAAATCAATTTACAAATATTCCTGTCACGTCGGGTTATCAGCTTCATGAGGATATTAGAAATATCCAAGTCTTTCAAAATGAAAATCTTTCTGAAGAATTAGTTTTCGCTTGCGAAGATGGTGGTATATCTAAAATAATTAACTCAAACCAAAACTTTTCTACCTATAATTTTAACGGCTCAGGTTTAGATGTCACACAAATCTATGGTTTTGACGTTTATCAGCCAAACCAATCTTTTTTTACAGGAGGCACCCAAGACAATTCCGTTGTTTATTTCAAGAATAATACATTTTATAAGGAGTTGAATAGTGACAGGTATGATGGCGTTTTACATTATGGAGTAAATTCCGACTTTTTATTTACGAAATATCAAGGAGACCAAGACAACATGAATAGCCTAGATGTTTATGAGGTGGATTTAAATAGTAACGCGACAATACAATGGATTCCATCTCCAGGAAATATGGGAACATTCAAAGCCCGTTGGAACGCGCCATTCGATCGCAATTGGCAAGATCCCAATTTCGCTTTTGTAGGCGGGGAGAAAAAAGTTGGCAAACTTCAGTTTACGCCCAGCACATTATTTTCGGAATTGATTGTCGATCCGTTAGCATCGTCACCCATTCGGGCATTAAAGGTTTCGAAATCGAATCCGAACGTCATGGTCGTTGCGAACGAAGGAGCCTCCTGGTCTGAAACAACAGAAAAAAAACTATATCTTACTCGTAACGGAGGAATAACTTGGCTCGATATTACGGAGGCATTTAACAGTGCGCCAGCAGTTAATTTCTTTCTGCATTATTATGGAATTAATGCGCTAGAAATTGACCCGGAGAATCCTGGTAAAATATACATTGGACTCAACGGTTCCGAGGACGCATCGGTGAATACAATCAAACGATTTTTCGAGTTGAATTTAAATCTTAGTTTAAATGATCAGGACATGATAGACAACGCGATTGTAACCAATTTATCATCGGGTTTGCCGCGTTTACCGATTAACGATTTGCAATTTGCCCCTACTTTGGGAAAAGATCTATTGGCCGCTACAGATATCGGCTTATTCTATTGTGACCTTACTCAGCCTCAGCCACAATGGAGCAATGTGAATCAAGATTTACCGAATTGTGTGATTACTGATATCGAATTCGATGTTTTTCACAATGAAATTTACATTTCTACTTTCGGACGAGGCTATTGGAAATCTGCCATGTCTTGCGAACCAATGTCCGATTTACATATTACAGAAGATTCACAAATTTCGATTCCAACGTTGGCCAACCATTCCATTGTTGTGGAGCCAGGAGTTGTTTTTACTGTAACCTCTACGCTTTCCTTCGTTGAAAATGCGAGATTAATCGTGGAGCCTGGAGGGAAATTAGTTGTGAACGGCGGCACTTTAACTAACGGATGCTCCAATGCGTTTTGGGAAGGCGTTGAAGTGCGTGGGCAGTCGAATTTAAGCCAAACAGTCATCAATCAAGGGGTGGTAGAACTGAAGAACAATGCACGAATCAATCATGCGAAATGCGGAATTCGAACCGCTGAAGTTCTCGTCGGTGAAGACACGTGGGAGTATAATTGGAACTCAACAGGAGGAATTATAAAATGCGACAATTCCATGTTTCTAAATAATATAAAGGACGTGGAGTTTCTCTCTTATTCAAATATTCAAACGAGCAATGGACAAACGGAAGAAGAAAATAACGTTTCGTATTTTTCTGAATGTCGATTTTTGGTAGATGAAGAGCTAAATGGTATATCAAGTCTGAATTGCCGCGTTTCCTTGTTTGAGGTAGACGGAGTAAAATTCGTAAGTAGTGAATTTGAAATTGCACAAACTTCGCCCTATTCACAGAGTAATTCAGGAAGTGGAATTTACTCTTTGGCATCCAGTCCTATAGTAAGCAGTACATGCAATTGTCCTCTTAATACCTTTAATGAAGGAAACCCTTCAGACATAACGGCTCAAACTCTATACACCAATGGCAGCGACTATGCACATCCCTCACTCTTTCGTAATTTCAAATACGGAATTCGTTTATCTGGAGATGGTGGCATTCAAAATCCTGTCATTCGCAACTCCGTGTTTCAAGATAACCAATACGGCATTTGGGTGGGAGCACAAAATGCAACTACCATTTATAGAAACAAATTTAATATACCCGATTTACATTTGATTGAACAATGTGCAGGTGTGTTTTTAGGAAAATGCAACCACTACAATGTTTCTCGAAATGTCTTTGAAGGTCAGGCAAATGCGCAATACAATTCGGTGGGTGTCTATGTGAAAGACAGTCCAGAAAATGCCAACGAAATTTACTTAAACGATTTCGACCATTTAAAGTATGGCATTATTGCAGAAGGGGATCAAGCGGAAAACTCTCCTGTACTTGGTGGCTTGCAGCTTTTGTGCGGACAATACAGCAACGTAACTTGGAGCAACTCTGTTGTACCCAATTTAGGTCAAACATTTGCGGAAATTGCAATAGATCAAGGCCATCAGACCTATCCTCAAGTTACCTCAAGTTCCGATTTAGCAGGAAACTTGTTTGCGAATGCCTCAACTTCGGCTAGCCCTTTTTCAGATTACTTCAACTGCATGGGATGTAATATCATAAAGTATCACGCGCACGATTCAAATTCCAATAGTGCCGTGGTACCCGATAATATCACAAACAATGTATTGGTAGATGAAAGCAATATACCATTTACTTCCCGCTTGAATGCTTGTCCGGTTGAACACGCGTTGCTTCCCGAAAAATCGCTTTTGGTAGAACTTGTTGAATTGAACGATTCAATAATTAATGTAGAGAAAGCGCAATATTACCAATTGATAGACGGTGGCCAAACAGGAGCTGTGGTCGCCTTTATTTCAAACCTCAACAATTCGAGTGCACTTATTCGAGAAAGCCTACTTCCGTTATGTCCGTATTTAAGCGTAACAGCCCTAGACACCTTGTTGGACCGTTCGGCTTCAATGAACCCATGGCATTTATCGGAATTGCTTATCGCTTGTTCTCCCATAGACCCTGTTCTATTGAAGCGCATCAACGACGAAGTTGCATTACCAAATTATTTTCTTGGATTAATTAACGAGTATCAAGACGGGGGCAACGAGCGTTTGCAAAAAGAAACAATGCTCAAAGCGGCGAATATCAATAAGAACCGAGCATTTGGTAAATTAATGGAACTTGAAGTATCCAGCGACTCCATAGTAAGAAATTATTCTGAATTAGAAGCTCTCTTTGAAACGAATAACGACATCTCTGAATCTAGCATGCTTTACGAAATTTACAGAGCACAAGGAAAATTTGAAGAAGCATCTTCGGTATATGAAGCCTATTTGCGTGACACGCTTTCTGCCGACGAAAATGCA